>NZ_JBHINE010000030.1:0-13363 GCF_042194715.1 Bartonella sp. CM120XJJH
GATCACCTTGCTTGACGTCCCCCAAATCTCTCAATGCACGAATGCGGTGGAGAGTTTTGCCATCAACTTCGATTGTTTCGTCAGTAATTTCATATTTTTTCATCTGGTCTTTTCTCCAGTTGATATGGCGTTATAGTCATCAACGTGTGCGCTACGGTAAACTTTTGCATCACCGTAAACTTTTGTTTCTCCGTAAATTTCTGCCTTATCGTAAACACGTGCTTCATCGTAAACGCGGGCATCATCGTAAACTTTTGCACGCCCATGAACATGTGCATTGCCAAAAACCAAGGCATCATCAAAAACCTTGGCATAACCGTAAACCTCTGCATTATGGGAAACGCATGCATTACCGTAAACTTCTGCATGATCATAAATTTTAGCATCACCATAAATCCTTGCACTATCGCCTACATGTCCGTCTTTAATTTTGCATTGCCATAAACTTCTGCCTTATCGGAAACGTATGCATAACCGTAAACATGTGCATTTTCGGAAACTTTTGCTTCATCGTAAACGCGTGCACAACTGTAAACCTCTGCCTTACCGTAAACACGTGCTTTATCGAAAACGCGGGCACAATCGTAAACCTCTGCCCTACCGTAAACTTCTGCATCACCGTAAACTTTTGCTTCTCCATAAATTTCTGCACGACCGTAAACGCGCGCTTCATCGAAAACGTGTGCGCTCTCGTAAACATGTGCATTATCGGAAACTTTTGCTTCATCGAAAACAAGTGCATTGCCATAAACACGTGCATCTCCAAAAACACAAGCCTTATACCAAATCCAACAATTGCCCTCATGGGATAAGTTGCCTTCATGCTCTATAAAACCGCCTAGGTCGCCTGCTTTAATACCACCAAAGTCTCTCAACGCGCGAATACGGTGAAGGGTTTTGCCATCAACTTCAATTGTTTCATCTGTCAGTTCGTATTTTTTTTCCATGGTTTATTGCCTCTCGCCCGTTGTGATGATTTCATCATTGATGATCTCTGCGTTTCCATGAATAAATGCATAACCATAGATTTTGGCATTTCCCCCAACTTTTGCTCTGATGGAAATCAATGGACTGTCATAAATTTTAGCATTCCCATAAATTTTAGCTTTTCCACTAATAAATGCACCACCGGAAACTTGTGCATTCTCGTAGATTTGTGCACTGGCAAAAACACGAGCATGTCCAAAAATCTGCGCATTGCCAAAAATATTAGTTTCTCCGGTAACAGATGCACTACCAAAAACACATGCATTTTCGTAAATATCAGCAATGTGGTGAATATAAGCATCACCAAAAACCTTGGCTTTGTCATAAACTCTTGCATGACTATCCACACGAGCGTTTTCATAAACATGGGCATCACCAAAAATCTTGGCATAATTATAGACTTTTGCATCATTACCTACCCAACAATCACCTTCATGACTTAGGTTGTCTTCTTTCTCGATATAGCCTCCTAAATCACCTTGCTTGACGTTTCCAAAGTCTCTCAACGCGCGAATACGGTGAAGGGTTTTTCCATCAAACTCAATTGTTTCATCTGTCAGTTCGTATTTTTTTTCCATGGTTTTACTCCTTTAAGTTAGACTCTGCCTTTGTCGTTCTTGCAAAAGAACGGCATTGCATTGTGTGGTGAATTTTTTGAAAAGGAGGCGTCTTTTACAAACGCCTTTAGATTTTAAAGCACATCACAAGGACGCAAACGGTGTTGTTTTTCGTAAGAACCATACATTGCATCGTCATATTCGCGCTGTTTTATATCATCTAAAAAAAAACTGTATGCTGAACTATGCGTAACAAAGTCGTGAGGAATGTTTCCGTTGAAACACTGCTCTTCATATTCTTTAAGATAGAATTCGGCAACATCTTCAGAGATATCTTCGCACCGATTAGTCGTTGGTTCGATACGCAAGATTTGGACAGCATTATCGGCTTGGTCGATAAATTTGATAATGTCCATTTCTTCGAAGAAAGTTCCATATTTAGCGAGATTTTGCTCTTCATTTTCGCACATCACTAAGAGAATTTCATCAGAATTTATAAACACTGGTTTTTTCACAAATGCCTCCATAGAGCCTATTGGCAAAAGTTATTTTCTAAGATATGGAGTGAATATATGTAAAAAGTGCAAGTGTCAACATAAAAATGTAAAAAGTGCAAATTTATGTTAGGTATGTTTTTTTTTTAAGTGCACTATCCACAATTTATGGAGATACAAAATGCAAATAGTGGAACAAGATTCTAATCTTTTAAAAGGGTTTTCTCAGAAAGAAAAGGAAACTATTACTTATCTTTTGATTGCCTTAAAAACTCAATATATAAAATCACAGACTTCTTGTTTTCTTCAGAAAGATCACGATAAAAATTCATAAATTCTTGATCAACATCATTGAAGAAATTGGGGGGGGGCTCGTTAAAAAACTCAGCTATTTTAACTAATTCCCCAATACTTATGCTTCTTGACTTTCCATTTTTGTAAGGATTAATCATTCTGCTTATAGTGGATTGATGGATTCCCAAGTAGGCGGCTAGTTCTATTTGAGCACCATGTCCGCGCTCGTCTAATTTTTTTTCTAGCCATTGTTGGATACTTTTTTCAATATTGCTACTCATAATTTAAATATTATCCCTAAAAATACGTAAAATGCAAAAATGTGAAAGGTGCATTTTTTGTTGACATATGTAAAAAGTGCAATTATTTATTGCGCTGTTATGGAGATTACATATGCCTTCGAGATTAATTATAAAATATTTAGGTGGTTTCAAAACTGTAGCAACCATAGTGCAAAGAGATGTGTCATCTGTTTATAGATGGCGTGACATACCAGCAAAACACCAGCAAAAAATTTTAGATTACGCCCGTGAGCATGGGATAGATTTACGTCCAGAAGATTTTTTTTATCCCGAGCGTTTGCAGAGATTAATGCAAGAGCAACACCCCCCAATTACGAAAATTTGCAAAAGTTCCAGCGTTGATAGCGCGGGTGAGACTTTGCAGCATTAAGGAGATGAAGATGGCTGTAGAAAAGAAATATGAGTTCACACGCCAAGGAGTAACGCTTTATCCTGATGAGAATAATTCACATGGTATTGTAATGCTTCGTCGCATACGGGCACTGAGAGACTTTGGAAACGTTAAAAAAGGTGATTTTGGTGGTTTTATAGAACATGAAGGTAACCTATCACATGAAGGGGATTGTTGGGTAGATGATTTGGATAATTCCTTTAGCCGTGGATATGTTTTTGGTAATGCTCGTGTTTTTGGAGATGCCCGTGTTGGTGGCATGGCACGTGTTTTTGGGCATGCAGAAGTTTACGGTGATGCAGATGTTTTCGGTGATGCGTATATTTATGATCATGCAAAGATTTACGGTAATAGCAAGGTTTATCATTCTCGCGTTTACGGTGAAGCACAAATTTATGAGAATGCTTTTGTTAGAGGTCAAGCAGAAGTTTATGGGAATTCTCGCATTTTTGGGAATGCTGAAATTTATACAAAAGCACGTGTGTACGGGAATGCCAAGGTATATGAACATGCACATGTTTTCAATCAATCTAAAGTTTATGACAATGCGTTAGTTCACGGGCATGCAAAAATTAGAGAGCAAGCTAAGATTTATGGCAATGCAGATGTTTGTGACTATGAAGATTTTCGCGATAATGAAGAAGTTTACATGCGTAAACACGTTTCACAGAACGCAAATGAAGCGCATAAGAATGATGATGGCAAGTCACGGGTAGAGCTTATACCGCCTTTAGCACTGATGGAAATCGGTCGTGTTTTAGAGTTTGGAGCAAAGAAATACGGAGCAAACAACTGGCGTAATGGCATGGATTGGAGCCGGTTTCACGGTGCTGCTTTGCGTCATTTATTAGCATGGTTTGGTGGAGAACATAAGGATGCTGAGAGTGATTTATCACACTTGGCACATGCGGCTTGTTGCATTCTTTTTTTAATGGAATGCGAAGCACAACAGATTGGTCATGATAACCGCCCTCATAAAAATTAAAGGAGATAAAGATGAGTTGGAATGAGATTTTATGGATAGCAGTGGTTTCAGTTTTGCTCTTAAGCGGAGTGATGTTTCGTATTGCATTGCATTATCGCGACCAAGTTAAAGCACTTAAAGAGCAGGTTAATAATCTTAAGAAAGAAATGAGAGGGAATGAGTTTAGGTATTTAAAGGAAACCAAGCAGACAATTGATGAATGTGATGCGGATCTTAAAGAACGTGACAAGCTAATTGAAGCACTGAAGCAAGAGATTAAAGAGCGTTACGAGGAAATGGAAGAACGTGACGAGGAAATTAAAGAACGTGACAAGCTAATAAAAAAATTTAAGCAACAGACTGAAGAGCATGAAAAGGCGTTCAGAAATGTAAGTGAAGTTGTAATGACACTAAAAGCAGATGTTCAATCACGTGATACGGAAATTCAAAGACTAACACAAGAGCTTAAACAGCGTGATGAAGCAGTAAAAGCGCCGTCTCATAAGAATAAGAAGAGTAAGAAGAAGGGCAAGTAAGGAGATAGAGATGAATGCAGGATCGTATACTGGTTTAATAGTATCTATAGCGGTAAATATTCAATTAGCTATTCAACTTTATCTATTTTATAAAGAATTACAAATAGTTAAAAAGGAAATAATGAAGAAAAATGAAAAAATATGGAGGCAAGAAGAGGAAATCCAAAGATTATCTTATCCTAGCATGTTCTCTTCTTCAAAAGATAGAAAAAATTCTGGCCAAAACTTAGTTTGAACCACTCTTTCTGGGTGATTTGATGAAGTGTGTTCAATTATGATGAAAGTTGGTACTATTAATGAAATAATATCAATCACATCTTTATCTATTTGCATACTTCTTACACCCTTTTTTCCTTCATTTTTGGAAAAAAACAATCCTATAAAACACGTTTTGTATGGAGTGGCGCGGTGAATAACACGATTCTTTGTTTTGATCTAGGTACCAAAACGGGGTGGGCGATACGTGGTGCAAGTGGTGACATATTCAGTGGTACCGTGAATTTTCAATCACGCCGTTTTGAAGGCGGTGGAATGCGTTATTTGCGCTTTAAGCAATGGCTATCAGAAATAAAGCAGACAGCAGGTCAAATTGACGCGGTGTATTTTGAAGAGGTGAGGCGTCATAAAGGTACAGATGCAGCGCATGTTTACGGAGGTTTGTTAGCAACGTTAACGGCGTGGTGTGAACAGCATCAGATACCGTATGAGGGGATAGCAGTAAGTACGATTAAGAAAGCGACGACAGGCAAGGGGAATGCGTCGAAAGAAGAGATGATTAAGGCGGTGCGTGCAAAAGGGCACAATCCGAAAGATGATAACGAAGCAGATGCTTTAGCAATTTTATATTTAGTTAAAGAAAGGGAGGACATTCATGTCTATTATTAGAGTTCCTTGCGTAAGATTTTATTCCAATCAGTTTTTAAAAGAGCTTATGGGTTTGCAAGCAACAGAGAAAGGTGTTTACACAACATTAGTGTTGCTTATGAAAGACAAGAAAGCGCCTCTTATAAATAATGTGTCTTATTTATCAGGTTGGTGCGGTTGTTCAGTAAGAACATTTCAAAAGGCATTAAAAGCTTTAATAAGCACGGGTCATATCACACAATTAGAGAATGGCAGCTTATGGTATGGATCAACAGCCTTTGAATATGATGATAACAAATTTTCAGAGAGAGCTTCGAAAGCAGCGATAGCAAGGTGGCATAAGCACAAAGGGGAGGCAATACATGTCAACTAAATTACCATGGACGAGGCTTTTTGCAGACAATTGGCTACTTGATCTTGCATATTTGCCTGCTGTAGAGGGCAATATCTATATGCGATTACGGTTACGTATGTTACATACTGGTGAACCTCTTTTTTATAATATTAAAGTTTTATCTCATTACACTGGTTATTCAGTGAAGAAGTTTGAAGCGGCACTGAATGTTTTGCTTGAAGAAGGATATCTCATTCGTTTAGCAGATGGTCGCTTGTGGAATTTAGATGTTGAGGAAGAACTCAATAACCTCCGTGAAGAAGAGCTAGATAATTTCACTTGCAATAATAATAAAGAAAGGGAGGTGAAGTATGTCAACTAAGTTAGCTTGGGTTCGTTGTTTTCCTTCTGATTGGGTATCTGATGCTAGTGGAATGACGTCGCATCAAATATCGACTTATATGATGTTGACATTGCTTATGTATAAGAAGAGACAGCCAATTCTTGAAAATGCCTCTATATTAGCACGCATTTCTGGTTGTTCAGTAAAAGCTTTTAATAAAGCGCTAGATTTTTTATTGAGTGATGAGAAACTGATACGTTTAGAAGACGGTCGTTTATGGAGTTTACAGGTTGAAGAGGAACTCAACAACTCTAATGAGAATTTGAATAAGTTTTCAGAGAGAGCGCAGAAGGCAGCGAAGGCAAGATGGGATAAAAATACAAAAGATGCTTGTGATATTAAGCATGATGCTTGTGATAATGCTAATGATATTAAGCATGATGCTAAGCATGATGCTTGTGATGCCATAACAAACAATACAAACATATATAATAAAAAAAATAAAACTAACGTTTTATTAAAAAAAGAAATTGATTTTGAAGATTTAGAAACAACCGATTTGGTTGACGAGCCAATCGAGTGTGATGTTGAAAGCCAATCAGAGCAAATCAACCAACCAATCATTCACGAGCAAGAGAACGTTCCTAAGAAAGCGAAACGGGTCAAAACCGATAGAGGCTGTCGATTGCCTGCGGATTTTGAACCCGATTGCGATTTTGCACTTGCAGAGGGCTTGCCTCCAGAGCGCGTGAAAGTCGAAATCGCAAAGTTTCGAGATTATTGGCGTTCAAAAGCTGGAGCAAATGCAACCAAAATCGATTGGCAAGCAACGTGGAGAAACTGGGTACGAAAGGCAATTGAAGATTTACAGAAAGGAAAAAACTATGGAAAGCCAAGCACTGAAACAACAGAACAGCAGCGTGGATGGAGTTATCGCGTTGCACAGCACATGTCCAATATCAAAAATTCAGATAGTGTGTACAAATTTCTATTCGAGGATGACAACCGAACCACCATTCCTTTGGAAAACGGGGCAAAAACCATTGATTGCAGAAGCGGAGAGAATTACCTCATTAGTCCATGATGCGTTGCAAAAGCTTGAAAAGAAAGCGACTGAAGAAGAAATTCAAACAACGTATCTTGTCCTTTCAAATGGACTTAAGAGCCCCATGGGATCAGATGAGAAAGCGACAGCGCTTGCGTATCTTTACGCTCTTGAAGGCATAAGCAGCTGGGTATTGCAAACGGCAACAAAGAACGCTTTGAAAGGCAAAGCCGAGGGCTTGAATGCAACCTTTATGCCCTCAACAGCAGATTTTTATCGTTACTGCGAAAATCTTGAAAGTGATATTCGCTTTCGTGCAAACCGTCTTCTAAAGAACCTTGAAAAGCCTGAAATAAAGGCAACTGATCAAAAGGCACCGATGTCATCAGAACGCATTGAAAAGCTTCAAAAAGAACTTGAAGAGGTTTTAAAGGGCATTGAAGGATAAACAGCAAAGTAGTGAAATTTGCTGAACGTTTTGAGAATAGATATGCGTTTAAATTGACAGAAAGGCACCATACAGAGCGATTTAAAGATTTTATGATAAAAACCATATTGAAATTAAAAACGCTTCTGTATGGTCCATTTTGAGGCAAATAAACCCATTGGTAAAGTTATGGATTTAAGCAAGGGGATATTAAACCAGATGTTTTTAAAAAAACGTAAACAGAAAGGGCAAAAAAGATTTGTAGCAACGGCGGTGGGACATGCCCCATGGGGATTGGGGGTAGCTGAGTATTTTTATAATCTTTACGAATATGATGATGGTATGAGGGAATATGAGGAATTCGATGGTGGTCAGTATCATGAGATACCTATTGAAGTTGATTACAGTACCAAGGCTCAAGTGAAAGCGTGGATATACGGTGGTGATATTCCGAAAAGCGTTCTCAATTACGAACCTCTTATAGATGAGATCAATAAAGAGATCAAAAAATTATCAAAAACCGCAGGAAATAAATATGTTTACAGATAAGCAGCTAAGAGCCTTGTTTGGTATTATAATTTTTATATTTTTATGCTTTTTAGAAATTAAAAAAAATCCCTACTTTATCCAAGGTATTTTGATATTTGCATCTTTTGGTTTGATAATAATAACAAATATTTTTGTAATTTTATGCAATTCTCATATTCCTTTTGAGTTGCAGAACAATCCAAAATATAAAGATGATGATACAACAGGTTGGAAGATATTAACACGTGATTTACAACAGTATATGCACAGACTTTTAAAGCTAATAAGTTTAGCACTTGTCGTTTTAATTTTTCCAAATAGTTATAGTGTATTTTGGTATTTAGATATCGTTTTTTGGTACTTTTTTTTAGTTTATTCATTCTTTCTCATGTTGCATACACGCAGTTTAATAAACATGTCCATTTACGCACTACATTTTTATACTAAAAACCAAAAGTAACATTTAAAAGCGTTTGATATTCAATTAGGTAAATATCAAAATGAAAAAAAAGTGAAAAAAATAAAAAATACGTATTGACTTTAAATAAAGGTTCGTTTAGAAAGGTCGACAAGTGCTAAAAACACTATATGAATAGCGAGTAAACCACGATAAGGTTTCTCCCATTTCTTTAAAAGACTGGCTTTCTTTTATGCTTTAAGAGCGTATAATGATTATGTCGGGTGTAGCTATGCCATACAATACCCTTCGCGAGGGAAAAGCATAGCGGCGGACTATTCACCGTGTTTTTAGCGCCCGGCGCCTTTTTAGGGTTGTCAATTAAAAACTCTATTGAATAGGATTACTAGTATGAACGCTACAGTTAAAAATCAAAAAACATCTCCAAAATATGAACTTACTAATGAAAACCGCGTTGTTAACGGTGTGACTTTACACCGCATTAAAGCTTTAAAAGACTTTGCTGATGTTAAGGCGGGGGATCTAGGGGGCTTTATTGAAAGTGAAAGCAACCTCTCTCATGATGGTAATTGCTGGGTTTATGATGATGCTATGGTTATTCAAGCAAGCGTTTCCGAAAATGCCCAAATACGCAATAATGCCTGCGTTGTGAATTGGGCTAGGGTTTATGGTAATGCCGTGATTAGTGATAAGGCATGGGTTTTGAGTGATAAGGCACATGTTTATGACAATGCAGTCATTAATGGCAATGCAAAAATTGGCGGCTATGTTTTTGGCAATGCCGTTGTGAGTGATAATGCCGTTATTACAGAGGGGGCTCTTATTTACGATAATGCCCGTGTTTATGAAAATGCGTATGTGAGTGGGCTTGTGTTTAATGATGCCCATGTCTATGGGAAATCACGCCTTGCTGCGTGGTCAAAAGCTTATGGAAATGCACATGTTTTTGATAAAGCTATAGTTTATGATGGTAGCAATATTTATGACAATGCCAAGGTTTATGGCTCGGCGCGTGTTGGTCCCTGTGCAAAAATTCACGATAATGCTCATGTGAGTGGCAAGGCACAAATTTGTCAATTTACAACAATTTATGGCAATGCTGTGCTTAAAGAAAATAAGAAATTTTCTGAAGATGTCTGTGGTGTTGATAAAGCAGCGTAAATAACGGGGCGGGGGGGCTGCTTTATAGCAAAAAAGAAAGCCGTGTTTTAATCAACGCGGCTTTTATATTCACAGGAGGTATATACATTTCACACTAAACACATATCACACAAAACGTGTAAAAACGCAAGCCTTAATACAAAAAAGCCGCGTCAAAATGAATTGATACGGCTTTTTAAATCAAAACAACTAGCGCCCCCAATAAACGATTAAAATAACCAACCGAAATATAAGAGAACATCTATTTATTGCACAAAACGTATCAAAACACAAGCTTTGATACATAAAAACCGTATCAAAATGAATTGATACGGCTTTTATATTCCACAACTAATTATAGATCAGGAGACTTAGTTATAAAAAAACCAAATAAAAAATCACATATTTTGTGTATAAATGCAAGTATATTTTTTTCAAATTGCATCTTAAAATACATCATGCTATTCTTAACCCGCAGCGTTATTCTAGCGTTGCATTTCCGCCGTTCTTTAGGTTGAGAATACTCTTTAAAAATCGCTATAAAACAAAGCCGTGTCAGTTAATTTTGACACGGTTTTTGTATATTAATGCTTGTAACTTGATACATAATGTGCTATATCCTATGTGAAATTTGAGAAATTGTGAAAGCCTTGTTATGTATTTACGTAACGGGGCTTTCTTTTATGATAGGGGTTGGTTTTCTCTAGTCCATTTGAAGCTAAATGCATTAAAGCCGTGCCAATTATCTTGACACGGCTTCTGTTTTGCAATGCATGACTGTTGTATTCTTATTCAAAAGTATACGAACGTCTCTTTATTACACAAAACGTATCAAAACACAAGCTGTTAAATAAAATAAAAATGAGATTCATTCTTTAGATTCAGTGGGTTATAATAAATTTCGTTTGTAATCACACCCCATAATGTGTTATACTATCATCAGTTGTGAGTTTGTTTTGTTCTAAGTACTATTTTCCATTAAAGGACAGAAAACAAATGCTTAATAAAGTGATTTTAATTGGTCATTTAGGTGCCAATCCAGAAAGTAAAACTATGCCTTCTGGTGGTGAGGTGGTCAATTTTCGAATGGCAACGTCTGAGAGCTACACAGACAAGGCAACCAATAAGAGAATAGACAAAACCGAATGGCATTCCATTGTGGTTTTTAATCCACATTTGGCAAAAATAGCACTTCAGTATCTCAGTAAAGGTAGCAAAGTTTATGTCGAGGGGCGACTACAAACCCGTAAATGGCAAGATAAAAACGGTGTTGATCGCTATGTAACAGAAGTCATATTGCCTCAGTACAAAGGCGAGTTAAAGCTTTTACATGGCAAAAATGATGATAATCAAGAGCCGTCATCTCCTTATGACAGAAGCATTTACAGACCTCTTGATACGCCCCATACCGTTATGAATGACAGTGTTCCTTTTTAAGGATATTATTGAATGAGAAAAGTGATCATGTTAAAGCAATTCTGTAAAGTTGTATATTTTGTGGGGTATGAATGATATGTACCAAGTTCAGCAAATTGCTAACTTCTTTCTTGAAAAGGGACGTGAAGAGAATATCCCAATTTCTCCTATGAAGCTCATTAAACTGGTGTATCTTGCGTATGGATGGATGTTAGCAGCTACAGGTAAGCGTCTCTTTCCTGATCGTATAGAAGCATGGCAGCATGGTCCCGTGATTCCGGCTCTTTATCATGAGTTTAAAGATTGGGGAAGGCGTTTTATCGATTGCTATTCTCGAACAGTTGATTTAGAGACAGGAGAAATTTTTGTCCCTGGAATACCTAAAGATTCAGCTGATGAATATACAGTTAAGTTATTAGAGATTGTTTGGAATGCTTATAAGAATTTTGAACCTTGGCTTTTGCGTGAAATCTCTCATGAAAAAGGAGCACCTTGGGATAAAGTGTATGATCCACGGCGATGGGGGGTGGTGTTGAATGATGATGACATTAGAGAATATTTTACTAAAAAAATTAATGGATATTTGAAAGCTGCAGATGCAAGAGAATCCGTCCATTCATCTTGAGCAACTTCAGCGGGCTAGTAATACTGTTGAAGATGAAGATAAGTCGTCTGTATCATCGCGACAGTTTTTTAAAGTTACTGCAGATTGTCGTTCTAGAGTAACAACTCATTATGCTGTTACAGAGTTAGAAATAGAGTCGTTAAGAGATTGTGCAATGTACGCGCATCACTTTGATACAGTAATTGGTATTTTATTGGGTGCGCTCATATCTCTGTTTTTAGAATTGCTATGGGATTGTAGTCAATTCGGAACGAAGATAACAGTTGCAATTATAATAGCTGCTTTTGTTGTGTGGCTACACAATTTGAAGAGAAAGACACGGTCAAGATCAGAGAGAATTTGGCAATATATCAAAGAGGCATCTGAGGGTACAAGTGAAAACAAAAACAAGGGGACGCCCTAAAATAGCAGGGCAGGTAAGAGAACCAAACGGACGCATCTCACGTGCAAAAGCACTACGTGAAGCCGTTGATAAATTGGCAATAGAAATGCGTGCAAAGCGCTTCGGTTTAACGCTACAAGAGGCAAAAAATCCACTTTCTGGTACCTATATCGGGCGGCTTTGCTTGCAAGGTATACTTACTCAAGAGCAATATGATGCCGCGCAACAGTATTTACAGATAAGAAATAATTACCTTTGCGCAAAAGGTTTACCAAGTGCTGTTTATGATGAAATGCCATCATCAGCAGATGATAAAGCAAGAGACAAGTGGGTAGAATTTGCAACAGAACAATTTTTTAATACGCAAGAAGCAATAAAAGAAGCGCAATGCCTCTATAGACAGTATAATCTTTATGCAGCGCTACAGAACCTCGTGATAGAAGATCAAATGCTACCACACCTTGTGAATTCACTGCGCGTTGCTCTTAATGCGCTTCAGAAGCATTTTGATCAAAAAAGTGAATGATAAATGTTTTATGTAGTTTTTGTAGCATGATGTGAAACGTTTTTCTGTACAATTCGTTATATTTGTATTACAGTGAATACAAATATGAGGATTGCGTTATGACAATATCTATTCGGTTGCCTAGCGAACTTGAAACGCGTTTGAATAATTTAGTTGCGAAGACAGGGCGTACGAAGTCTTTTTATCTGCGAGAGATTATTGAACGTGGAATAGAGGAAGCGGAGGATTATTATTTAGCTTCACAAGTAAGAGAGCGAATTCGAAGGGGAGAGGGTACTTTTTATAGCTCTGAAGAGGTGAGGAAAGAGCTTGGCTTGGACGATTAGATATGAAAAAAAAGCTCTCAGTTTTTTAAAAAAATGCGATAAAAAAGAAGCGCGGCGAATTGTTGATTTTTTAGATAAACAGATTGCTTCTCTTGAAGATGTACGTGCAGTAGGAAAGCCTTTAAGAGGTCAGTTATCGGGTTTGTGGAGATATCGTGTAGGAGATTATAGGATACTCTGTGATCTTTATGATAAGGAGCTTGTAGTATTAGTTTTGGCTGTTGGACATAGAAAAAATATATATAAAAGCTAAAGCAAATAATGTTCTTTTTGTGTTGACAAATTGTAGCAAATCGTATTTAATGACATTACTGTACTTGGTCGTACTGTATCTAGACGAAAGACAGTGCAGTTTGAAATCCCCGCAAATGCGGGGTTTTTTATTATTGGAGGGCGTATTTTATGACGTCAGAAAATACACAGCAGGATCCACAACCCATTAAAAAGCGTATACCACCAAAGGC
>NZ_JBHINE010000031.1:0-12273 GCF_042194715.1 Bartonella sp. CM120XJJH
TTTTCTCCTTCTTCTACGAGGGCTTTCATTTTCCACTCCATAGAGAGAGTACAAAAATAAAACATGGCTTGCCTTGCCCTGCAAGAGTTTCTGCTATTTTAAGACTACTAAGGACTTTCTCATCCCATATGCCATAATCAATTCGCCACGGTCTGCTTCTTTTAGAACCCTCACAAAACAAGCTTTAAGCGCTTCTTGTTGATGATCTAAAAGCTTTTTCGGTTCTTTTTTCTTAAGCGTTGTTTCTCTTGTTTCTTCAAAAGGACTCCAATCTATTTGACCGTTTTCTCAATCAAACAGATTAGTCCTTGTGAATCCGGATCTCTTGGTCTGCAAAAATATGAGAAGCATTATCACTCCACTCTGTTTTGGTGCTATCGATAAGAATATGACAGGTGAAGATCTTTTTCTAACTGGCTGCTATAAAAACGATCAATATCTTCTTTCTTAATCTGATAATTTGTACTATAAAACTTATAATGCACGATCGCTCATACTATATTTGTTCGCCTATATTACATCCAAGGTGCATCCTTGTAAAGCTGCGTTGCTATATGAGGAAAAGTCTTATTGCTACCCTATCATCCTTCATTAGAGAACTTTCAAAATAAACCTTCATTCTAGATGGAGCATAATGGAAGCACCATGAAAGCAGGACAAAACGTACGAAAGCTTAAACACCCGTAAGGCTATGGCTTGAGGGGGTGGGGGCTTGAAAATCTTCCCTCTCTAAAAAACGCAATGGCCCATATAGACATGCCATTAAAAAGCTGAACTTACCTTTCTATCTTAAAAACCTATTTCTCAATCTTTCCAAAAAAGAGCTATAGTCGTTCTACTATGCTTATTTTTGCACAACGTACGCATCCTTTGCTTTAGAGGCAATGGGAGCGATGAACCATTGATTTGTCAAAAACGCCTATAAACTCATGGGCATATAAGTGATGAAGCAGTGTTACCAACGCTCCAAGCGGGATGTACAACACTTTTGCGAGATGACCAACGAGAGGGCTGGGAAGCGGGTGATTTTATCCTTATTGGACAATCAATTTTGCTCAATGTCAGGAGGGAGAAAAAACATGGGTGGTAAATAGTGTGAGACATAAACGCACAAATCCAATCCATACTATAAAAGCGTCTGGAGAGCTGAAAAAGCTTCTTACATCTATCCTAACATACATAAAGCAACTTAAGAGAAAAAACCTCCATAAGCTGTAGATCCCTATCCTTGTTGGATAATTTTAGCGCAATGTACTATCTGTTTTGAAAGGGACATCTCGCACCATCTCTGGACCATCTGCTCTAGCCCCTTTTGCCGTTTCTAGGGTGGCATGTTCTTTGAAGGAGTGATGATTTTTGCAATCTTTTTTAGAAACAAGCATGATGAGGAAAAAGTCTTCTGTCGTGAGAAAAAGAAGAAATGGCTTTGTGCTTTTGCAACAATTGGTACTGACGTTTGAACAGAAACTGGCAACGAGGAAGGGAAACTTATAGAACGCGTGATCAATAAATTTTATCCCCCGTTATAGAATATCGGCTTTTATAAGCTATAGAGAAGGCTATGCCGAGGGGCTGGGTGGCCCTTAAGTCTAAAGATAATTCTCAAGTAATCCTAAGAGCACAAAATCTTATGGCGAGTAGAAAAAAAGACCTTCTTCTATCTCATTTGCTCCTTATTCCACTTGTTCTAAATACTACTTGTTAAGAGAGTTAGAACGCTGCTTGTTTACCAGAAAGCCATACTTCTTAATCCTCACAAGATATACTTCTTCACTCAAACTTCTATCTACATTGCTTTTATTAGAAGTGGGGCTTTATAGAATATGTAATTTATACGCATAAAGGCTTTGCAGGGATTAAACCTCAACTCAGATTTTCTCTCTTTATAGAGTTAAAATTGTATTTTAGCATAACTCCTAGCTTCTCTATCATCATATTTCTTCACGAGAGCTTTCCAAAAATAGCACACTATCTAGTTTGTTCTTTAAAAAATAATCAAGGCAATACTTTTACACTATCCTCGTTCGCTATCCTTAGGGGCTACTTTTGCATTCGCAGAAATTGTCACTGACTTTAAAAGCGGAGCCTAGCAACGCGGGGAAGAGGAGAGCTATAGGGCGGTGTGATTACTCATTCTGTCGTGCTATAGAAATAAGGATATAGGCAGCGATCACCCCTTTAATGCTTTTTAGGCATTTAAAATGGCACGAGAAAATGCTGGTAGTCGTGATATGTTTTTTCTAAAGTTTTTTATTATGGCTGATCCATGAGCTCTAAGATATAAATTGAGAGGGAATGTGCGGCATTAAAAGTTAAGCGCGCATGGCGAGGTTTGAGATTGATTAGTTCAAAATCTTTTTCTGAGCGGCCGTGCGCTGCACCTTTCTTGTTTCTTAAATTCATAGTACCGTCCACAATTTTATACAGACCGGATGCGATCATTTTTAAGTCATTTTCATCTAGATCTTGATTTTTTAAGTTTTCTTGCTTCATATCTTCGGGATGGATCTTGGCTTTCTTAACGACTTCTTTCCATAAAGCAGGCAGATTATTACGGGCGTTTTCTGCACATGGGATAGAATGGTGGTCGAGATAAGCTTTGCAAGAGGCTTCCAACAGATTTGCTGCAAATAGAACTGCTTCCCTTGGATCTTTTTCTATATTTTCTAATGCTCTTTTTACTTCGATTTCTACTGCTGAAAGTCCTTTCTCTGCAATATGTTTTTGTAGATCTTCCATCGAGAGGAGACCAGCTTTTTGCAATTCTTGTGTGGAGGTTAACTCTTTCTTGATAAGATGCCCTCCACGCTGATATTCCAAGTCATACTCCTTTAACTTTTCTAAAACTGTATGTTTATCTTTTTGTAACTGTAAAATTTTTTCATATAATGATGGATTGAATCCCTTGGGTCTGGGTCATAATATTCTTTTTCCAAAAGATCTCCAAGCAAGTTACCAAGGACTTCAAGCGGTTCATTGCATTCCACATTGATTGCACGTAGCCATGCTTTAACTTTTTCGCGTTTTGTACCTTCTGGAATCTCAGAAGGAGCAAATGATGCAATAAACAAGTCATCTAACTCCTTACACGTATAATGGTATGCAAACATTGGAGGGAGAAGTCCAATGATTGCAGGAGGGATTTTGTTTTTCTGAAATATTGTTTTCGGAGATGATAATTGCATTTTGTATCTTTATAATATCAAAAAGTGGTGTGTGGAGTGGTTTTTAGAATATGATTTTATTGCCTGACCTTGCATAGAAGGTCGCGCAACAATTTCGTGGCTTATATAAGATTTGTGAAAGAAAATTGCCATATTGTGTTTTATTTTTTTCTCCTTTCATTGTTATAACAGTGAAGGGGGAAAGGGGGTGGATAATGTGTGATAATACGAAAAATATAGAATGAGAACAGAAGTATAATTTTGTATTATCGTAACTGCAATAACATTCTTTATTGGCAGATTGTTTATTGGAGAGAAGGAAGCAGGCAATGCGCATAATCCCTGAAGGGAAGGTTTTGTGACAAGAATTTCAACAATGGTATGTTTACTAAATGTTGCGTATGTTTTTGCTTGTCAGAAAGAGCAGATGGGGCTCTTTGTTCGCATAACCGGTAGAGAGAATAAGTGGGCTGGGGATTGGTTTACCAATTTCGTTTATTCCGTTAAAGCTTACTGTTTTCTATAAAAAGGCTGTTTTCATGATATCCGCTGTTAATCTCGCGTATTTGGTAGCGATGGAAATATACACGTTTATCGTGTCTGTAAGGGAGCTTGAAGCAATGAAACTAGGCGTAAGAGGGTTCTGAAAAGCTTCTTTTGTCCATAAAATTTACAAGAAAAATTTAAAGCCAAGAAAATGTTAGAGAAATTTAAGAGCAAACTGTGAAAATCAAGAAATAGTCTTTTTAGAGATGGTTTGGGGTCTGTCATCATACATTATGATTTTCAATGTTTTTAAAATTTCCCTCTCAATGAGAGAAGGATTTTTTATTAAAGCGGGGTAGATTTGTTATGACAGTTCACAATGAAATAGAGAAAAGATTCTGCTTTACAAGCTGTTTTTGTTGCTTCAGCTTCATTTGAACCTATTGTGATTATGAGATTCAATGAGCTTGAAATGGAATGTATAATATTATCAAGTTTGCAGCGCGGTGCGATTTTCTGCATTGTGATGCGTGGTAGAAGATGATTAGCATTTATAGTGCGCGCAGGCGGAATGCTATATTCTATGCTGGCGCTGTAGGGGCGTCTGTTAGCGCATTTATGGGACTATTCCGCATTGAAACGCGTGCTTAATTTCGTGGATACTTGCAAAGATACCAACAGAGAATTCCATATTTCAAGAGGTTTTGAGAGGTGTCTAAGAGCACTAAGGAAGCGTGACGTTGATAAACACCGCATGTTACTGGAGATGTCCAAATTTTAGATCTGAAGGAGCTTGTCGGTTTAGTGTCCTTTTATAAAAATTATGAAGGCTGGAGCTAAGGTCTCAGTGTTGTTTATTTCTCGAAAAGTGGTAAACTGCTCTATGATCTTATATGCCATTGCAAATGTTATTGAGAAGGCGTTCAAACGAAACATATCATAAATTGGAGCCTTTCTCTTTATGCGATAAGGAGAGTGCGAGGCAAAACAGTAAAAATGCAGCGATAGAGAATATAAAGAATACGATATATGTTTGGTTTAAGGACAGATATTCTTCTGTCAGCGAATGGATCAAAAAGCCAGCGAATATACCCCCCAAGGCTCCACCTATTTGCTGTAATATGCGTGTGATAACGGCCGTATCTTTGACGTATAAACTGTTGACATATTGAATGGGGGCAGAAAGGCAGACAATGGTGGTGATGCCAAGCCCTATGCCTCTTAGCAAAAATCCCAGCCCATCCATGCTTATATTATAGCCGAAGCATAATAGCCCAAAGCTTGATATCACTAAACCAATTCCTATCATGAAAAAGGGAGATTTTTCTTTCCATTTTTGGTAAATAAATTTTCTTCCGATCCATGCACCTACCCCTTGCAGAGCTAGGACTGTGCCGATGATGAGAAGGCTATTTTTATGGGCTTGTTCCATGGCGAGAGCTAGTGGGAAATAAACGAGGAAGCTATAAAAAAGAAATGAAGCAATAAGCCCCATGATCATGAGTAATGTGTAGCGTGCATTTTGAAATCCGCTAAAGACGATTAATTTGTTTTTTGCTTTCTGATTAGAAACAATGAATACTATGAGAGATATCACCGCTATAAGTGCTAGGATATATAAGTGATTTTTGTTCTTTATATTTTGGGCTTCTGTGAGATAGAAAAACGAAATAAGCGATATGGAAAACGCTAAAAATGCAAATAAGTTAAATTTTGTTTTTGTTGTTTCGTTGCTCTTTAAATGTTTAGCTCCAATGGTGAGCGCCAATAAAATGAGCGGAATATTGATAAAAAATAACAAACGCCAAGAGACATACTGAGCAAGTGAGGCGCCCACCAGCGGACCAAAGGCAGGAGCGAAAACTGTTGGTACAGCTATGGTGCCCATGGCTTGGCGCACCCGTATCTGCCCAAATTGTAAGGCAATAATTGTTTGGCTAAGGGGCAGCAAAAGACCTGTTCCGAAACCTTGAACGATACGGGCAGATATAATGGTTGGAAAATCATAGCTTAATCCTACCCCCAGTGATCCAAGCATAAAAAT
This sequence comes from Bartonella sp. CM120XJJH, assembly GCF_042194715.1. Classification (NCBI taxonomy): domain Bacteria; kingdom Pseudomonadati; phylum Pseudomonadota; class Alphaproteobacteria; order Hyphomicrobiales; family Bartonellaceae; genus Bartonella; species Bartonella sp. CM120XJJH. The sequence goes on from NZ_JBHINE010000031.1 coordinate 5,695, forward strand.
GAAGCTTGCAAGAAACCAAGTCTTTTTGATACCTATTCTCCTCTGAACAAAAGCGGACATAAGCAGCCCTGGCACGGTGGCAAGAAAATAGGATGTTACAACCCATTGCATATTCTTTTCCTCTATTGAAAAATAATCAGCAAGGTTGGGAAGGATGACATTAACAATGCTTCCGTCCAGCAAGGGGAGTATGCTGGAAATAATGACGGTATATATGACATACCTTTCTGATTTGGTATAGGAATCTTTCTTTTGCATTGTTATGCCCCCTACAGATGTTCTTTAAAATATTGGTTGCGCCCTATAAATTACAGACCTTTAGAATGAACACGTGTTTGTGATGTCTGCGGTTTTGGTATTGGAATGAATGTGATTGGAAGTGCCGATGGTCCCCAAATGCTTCTCTTGTGTACAAACCCCTTTTCTTCCAAAATGAAGCCATCAGTTAAGCTAATTTTGATGACTTTATCGAGGAGTCTGTTTTCTGTCAATTCACTTTGCATGAGAGCAAAAGCAGAACTTAAACGAGACGTGCATGCCTGCTCCATTTGCATTTATTATTTAACATGGAAAATGTTAAAATCTTTATAAATCAACGTATTGATTTAAAAATCAAATGTTTGTTTATATATCATTTTTTATGATTAAATGATTGTTTGGGTGTCAAATGTATTTTCAATAATTTATAATTTTCTTTTCTTAAATGTGCAGACCTTTTTGGAAAATGTTCGACAATCTCTTAATCGTTTAATAAAAATTAAAATCGGTTATAGGGAAGAGCTTGTAAATTATAGAGCAGGAAAACGTTGCATTTTATAAATAACAGCGGAGGGCTGTTTTCATAGTCCAAACATTTTTTCAAGTTGTTATGGTATCTTTTTGAAGGGCTTGATCGATAAAAGTTTCATAATTATCAGAAACAATATATTGGGTGTTTTCTCCTAAAGCTTTGAAATGTTCGCGACCGCAATGGATTTTTGCTTTTTCAAGGTCACGCAACATGTCTTCAAAAATACTTCCTTTGCTTTCCACAACAAAATACAGTTTTTCTTGCCCATCTTGCTCGAATAATACAGCCCAATCTGGGGTATATGATCCAAGAGGTGTATCAATTTTAAACCATTCAGGCAGTTTCGCATAAACTTTAATCTCATCGTTTTTTTCAAACGATTGTGCAAAACTGAACTCAATATCTGAATCATAAATAACATGATCATAAGTTGATTTATCAGTTTTTGTCATATTTTTGTTCAAATAGCCAATGAGCTCTTCATGTTCAAAAAGCTCTTGTGCATAAAAATATTCATCACCAATTTTTTGATATTTGATACCATCAACTATAAAACGTTGCATTTCACGCTTGATAAGCTTTTTTACCTCGTCAATGAATTTTTGAGGATTATTTTTGAAATCATTCAGTCGTCCGCTCTCGAGTAATATGCTTAGAATGGACCGCCTTTTTAAATTTGTTTCATTTTGAAGATAGCTTAAAATATCTGGAATTTGATAATCACGCACATCGTATATATGCGTGCTTTTCTGATTTTCAGTTACACTGATACCACCTTTACTCATTTCAGTTTTTGCGCGTGTGTAATTGAACTTTGTTTTGCCGACAATGAGATTATCCCGAAGGCTTTGGGCACACCTTTTAATGAGTTCATTTGAATTAAATTCTACATTGTAGACGGTTTTATATTTAATACGATCCCATAATTTTTTGAATTCAGGACTATCAAAAACAGCTTTATTTAGGCGTACCGTACGCTTATCCTCATTATTTTTAATATTAAGCCCACCTGCAATTTTTTTAAGAATAGCTGTAATCGTCCCTCTTTGCGCTTCAAATTGTTTGGGAAGTGTAAGATTATTTTCTTTCAGGGCTTTTTTGAGTTCGTTTGTTATTTTACTGTGTTGATCAATATATTGCTTTTCTAAGAGAGTATTCCAGATGGTTTCAGAGGCTTGTGCTCCGAGAAATGCTTGTTCTCCATTTTCTTTCTCAATGATGATATTGGCAAAGCTGTGCTTTTCAATAATGCCAAAACGTAAACCTTCTTCTTTTTCTATTTCTTTTTGCAGACCATCAACAAAAGTTTCGTAGGATTCATTGGCCATAACGGTTAGTGTGTTAATCTCAAAACCGTAGACACGCTCTCCATCCTGATTAACAGCGATACGAAGTCCGCGCCCAATTTCTTGACGTTTTTTTATGGCAGATTTGGTTTCATTGAGTGTACAAATCTGGAAGACGTTAGGATTATCCCAGCCTTCTTTGAGAGCGGAGTGAGAGAAAATAAACTTTAACTTGGAATCAAAGCTAAGAAGTTTTTCCTTATCCTTCATGATAAGGCTATAAGTGTTTTCATCAGCTTTTGTAAAACCGTTGGTATCTTTAAATCCATTCTTATCACCAGAAAAATAGCCATTATGAACCTGTGTGGGGAGACTATCGATATCCATTTCAGAAAAAAGCGTATGGTATTTGGGCTTTTTAATTGCTTTTGCATATTCTTCTTCAAAAATAATAGCGTATTTTCCTTTTTGTCTTGGTGCTGTGTAATCCCGATAATTCGCTACTTTATCAATGAAAAAGAGACTAAGAACCTTAATTCCCATTGGGGTGAGTTTTAGCTCTTTATCTAGATGTTCTTCTATCGTTTTGCGGATTTGTAGCCTCTTGTACTCATCCTCATTTACATCACCAATCACATGGTTTAGACGAATGATATCTGGCTTACTGGTGAAGTCGATATATTCATTACCTTCTTCACAATAAATATCATTGACAACGTAGCCATCATAAAGAGAGCGTCCCCCTGAAAGCCTAAACAAGTCATCTCCTTGTTTTACCCATTTTTCAGTGCGTTTTACCGTGTTTTTTTTCTGAATATCCAATTCAATTTTGGCGCGGTGTCCCTTCTTATTATCAACGGACAGAAGCTTGATATACGCTTTGTTATGCCCATCCTTTACTTCAATAGAGGCGACTTCAATCTGCTTTACAAGCTTTTGTTCATAAGCATCAATAGAATCTAGTTTATACAGCATGTTGTGTTTATCAAGATGTGTCGCTGAGTATCTGAATATGCAGAGCGGATTAAGAGATTTGATTGCCTCTCCTGATTTGGCGGTTGTGTCTACACTTTGCGGTTCATCAATAATCACGATTGGTTGAGTGGATTTTATAAAATCAATTGGTATGCCTTGCATTTTGTCATTCCAGCGATGGATGATATTTGCACTGGTTTCTCTTGAAGGATCTGTAAAACTTTTGCGGAAAGCATCAATATTGATCACCATAATTTGGATATAATCATTGTGTGCAAAACTGCGAACTTGTTCTAATCGACTGGAGGTATAAATAAAGTAGTCAAAAGGGGTGTTCTCATATTGCTCTTTAAAATGTGCGGTTGTCATTTCAAGTGTTTTAAAGACTCCTTCTTTAATTGCAATGCTGGGAACAACAATAATGAATTTTGAAAAACCATAGTGTTTATTCATTTCAAAAATAGAGCGTAGATATACGTAGGTTTTTCCCGTTCCGGTTTCCATTTCAATGGCAAAGTCAAGGCTTGGTAGTTCTTTTGTTTGCTTTAAACCATTAAGGAGCTGAATATTTTGAACGTTTTTTAATATTTCTTCAGACGAAAGACGTAAGCGGTTACACCACAACCTATATCGTCTTGCTGTGTTAAGTGTGCTTCCAATTCATTTTTGGTTAATGAAGGCATGAAAAACAAGGCTTTATCAAGTTCTTGACCTTTAAAAACGCCTACAACAGATTCCCATGCGCGACGTTGATGATGTTGATTGGGGTCAAATTTAATTTTCATTGCTGTCTTCTCTACAAGCTCTTGATATCAGTAATGCCATAACGTTTTAGACACATGAGAGCGTTGGTTTTAACGACATCATCCTTAAAGCTATTATCTTTGAAAACAACACGTGTGATTTCGGATTGTAGTTTTTCTTTAAGTAAACCAATGCCATTAATGACATTGATGTCAATATCGTCATCTAAGCAGACTATTAAAGTGCCAAGTCCAATGATATAGATGGTTTTTTCTGCAATGATATGTGTTTTAATGGACACAGAGAGATCAAGTCCATATTTGAGAAGAATTTCATAAAGAAGGTCTTCATTGGAACGGTCCTGTTTGAGATGATCAACAGCGTTGAGAAGATCTTTATCAAGTGTGTCAAAGTTTGCTTCCCAGTGCTTTATGTTTGAACTATCAAGCTTGAAAACTTTAAAGCCTGTGTCAAGGTCACCATTGGCATTTAAATCCCGTTTTTGGCATTGTTCTTCTTTGATTTTTTTCCCAGCGCGGCGCAGGCGCTCTTTGGATATTTCCGCAATGTTTTTATAGCCAGCTTTGAAAGCTTCCGATTTTTCTTCTGTGGGTTCGGGTAGTTGTACAGAAATGCAACGGCGCTTGCCACCATCTTCGGCATTCAATTGCATCACTGCATGGGCTGTCGTGCCAGAACCTGCAAAAAAGTCAAGGATGAGGTGATCATTGGTTGCTATGGTTAGAAAATGTTTTATTAATGAAAGCGGTTTAGGAAAATCAAAGTAGCGGGCATTGAACAGGTTCTCTAATGCTATTCCCGCTTCTTGGTTAGTGCCAAATTCAATAGAAAGAAAATCATTAGCTATTTGTCCTTGGCTTTCATGGAGATAAATTTTTCCATAGGGTAGTTCAGTTTTTCCTGTTGCCCAATATATGGCTTGTCTGGAAGAAAGTTCTTGAAAATCTTTTTCATTTATCATCCAAGGTCCTTCTAAAAGAGTTCCAGAAGGTGTGGTTATTTTATAAAAATGTCGTCCTCTTGTTTTATCTAACAAAATAGATCGTCTATAGACTCCATGGTTGTCTTTATATCGATATTCTTTTTTTGCTCTCTCTGTTAAGCGCATTTTATTTAATTTTAAGGACTTTAATTCTTTAGAATAAAGGATGATATATTCTTTAACTCGTGCAATATTTCCAATATTGGCTTGGTTGTCGGTTTTTCTCCAAGTAAACTGCGCAATAAAATTTTCTTCACCAAAGATCTCATTACAAAGTTTTTTAAGATTATCTTGTTCATTATCATCAATGGAAATAAAAATAACACCATCATCACGAAGCAAGTTGCGTGCAAGTTTGAGGCGTGGGTACATCATATTCAGCCAATTGGTATGGTAGCGACCTGCACTGCTGGAATTTGTTCCTATTTTTTTGCCTTCGTCATCCAATTGTCCTGTCATTTCAAGATAATTTTGCACGCCATCTTTAAAGTCATCTTTATAAACAAAGTCATTACCGGTATTATAGGGGGGATCGATATAAATCATTTTGACTTGGCGATGATATGATTTTTGTAAAAGTTTTAAAACTTCAAGATTGTCACCTTCAATGAATAGATTTTGTGTGGTGTCCCAATCCACACTTTCTTGTTTACAAGGGCGGAGTGTTCCTGTACTTGATGTTTGTGCAAGACGACTTGCTGCACGTTTCCCATGCCATGTGAAATTATAATGGTCTTCGTCTTTAACCAAGTAATTTCCTAAAAGCTCTTGTAGTTGGTCAAATTTAATTTTTCCTTCTGAAAATACTTCAGGGAACAGTTGTTTCATCTGTTTAATATTTTGTTCCACGATATTCATGCTTTTGCCGTCTAGCTTTTTCATATTGCTCACGTACTTTTTATTGCTTTTTAAAGTTGTGCTGAGTACTTTGTGGTTTTTTGCATATTATTTTATAAAACAATTTGCTTTTATATTTATTAAAAATGCATTTTTATTTTTTCGTATAATTAGTCAATGAAGTTTTTGCTCTAATGTCGCAATTTGTAAAAGACTATTTGGGTAATTCAATATGAAATTTTTTATGTCTGTATAAAAATATTTACAAAAAAAATTAATAACGCATGATTATAGAACTTTCTTGTCCTTTGTTTGAAGCATGAAAGTTACCCCGTTGTTTATCCATAGATTTTGGGTTTATTATTTATTTGATACATTTAATCTAGAATGCAAATTGTGTTCGTATACTCAAACTAAAGTACTGATATTGAAGCGGTGAGAGTGTTGTTTTGTTGAGAATAGATAATTTTTTAGGTTGGTATTCCCTTTATATCAGAGGAATTTCAACTTATTCTCTCATATTGTGCGTGGATGAAATGTTAACCGCATAATGCTCCCTCTTACATGAAATGTGAGATTGACATAGTTTCCATATTGAGAAAAGTTGTTGATCGTAGAGGAATATTTTTCTGCGAAATTCATTTGGTTTAAATGGTAAAAATAGAGCAATAGTCGCACATTTATTATGCTGTAACGTATATATGATCGATGGAGTCAACACTTTATTTGAGATTTTTTTAAGAAAAGACATAAAAAAATAGAATTATTGAAAAAAATCTTTTATTTTTAAGCTTTTCTCTCACGCTTATAAAAGCTACACGTGGATTTCGAAAATTCTGGTTGTGTTGAAAAGCATGAAAAATCAAAAAAATTTCACAAAAAAGCTGCACTATACGTGCAGCTTTTTATGTGTTTGCTTTAGAGGTAGAGGTTTTAAAGTATGA
>NZ_JBHINE010000032.1:0-9508 GCF_042194715.1 Bartonella sp. CM120XJJH
GGTTTGGCAGTATCCGTTGAGGGGAAGGGTGCACTCTATTTGAGGGCTTTGAGTGCATCCTCTACAGTTTGGATACTGCCTTTATTGAGGGTTTGGCAGTATCCGTTTGAGGGGAAGGGTGCACTCTTTTTGAGGGCTGGAGTGCACCCTCTACAGTTTGGATACTGCTTGATGAGGGTTTGACAGTATCCGTTGAGGGGAAGGGTGCACTCTTTTGAAGGCGGAGTGCATCCTCTACAGTTTGGATACTGCTTGAGGGTTTGGCAGTATCCGTTTGAGGGGAAGGGTGCACTCTTTTGAAGGCGGAGTGCATCCTCTACAGTTTGGATACTGCTTGAGGGTTTGGCAGTATCCGTTTGAGGGGAAGGGTGCACTCTTTTTTAAGGGCTTTGAGTGCACCCTCTACAGTTTGGATACTGCTTGATGAGGGTTTGGCGGTATCCGTTTGAGGGGAAGGGTGCACTCTTTTTTAAGGCGCGGAGTGCATCCTTTCCATGGATTGAATGCACTCTTTGGAGGCTAGAGTACATCCATAGGGAAAGGTATATTCTATAAGAAACAGAGATAACCAAAAGATTTGTTTTTATATTTTATATTGGTAGGTTGCTGTATTTGTGAGGGCTATTCATTTTTTATTCTCAATATTTAAGATGATTATGTGATCAGGGTTGTTCGTCAATACAATCGTAAAAGACGCTGGGTATTTTTATAAAAATTAAGATATTTTTGTGCCTTTTTTTTGTTTTTTTTGTGTTTACACAAGATTTGCACGGCTTTTCAACAGTTTGTTTTTTAGCTTCGCTAATGGCGGTGGCTAAACATTTCAATTATTTTAACTGTCTCAACACCGCCAAGAATAGTGCTTTATAATATGACAAAATAAGATGACAAAATGAGCAGTGTAACTTTTGATTCTTGAGGAATGTTGGAAAATGGGGAGGTTAGGAGAGATGTTGTGTATATTTTTAGTTTATCTCTTAAGGGAGGAAGATGAACATATTTGAGAAGAATATGAAGTGCTATAGATAAAACTCCGTCTTTTCGGATTTATTTTTTATTTGGCCGGATTTATTTTTTTTATTTGGTTTGACAGTTAAAGAGCAATAGCGGAATGGAATCACGCTTGCTTCATGTTTTTATCCTCGATGCTTTAGATTTTTCTCGTGGGGATTTCATTTTCTCATGGGGTTTTACGTGAGTCGCGTAAAACCAAATGTTTCAAACAGAATATACTTGTGTTGCACATTTACGTCCTTGTTTTAAAAACATCATGTTGTCTTATCATCACAATGTTGTTGGAGAATAGGGGTTGTTGGAGAATGGAGTGTTGGTGAATGGGGTGTTGGTGAATGGGGTGTTGGTGAATGGGGTAATGGAGAAATCTCTTGTGAAGTGGATCAGCCCTTTTTCAAAACGCATAAGGGGAAAGCCAGCACTATCATACTATGTTTAGCGCCGCATGGGATAACAGCTTTTGGCTCTTGAGCCTGTTCATAAGAGGCATTTTGATTCTTTACCTTTGAAATCTTTGAAGTGTGTTATTTCATATGTCTCTCATGTTTGTAACGTGTAAAAGATATGCTGTTGATTGATGCAATATGAAATAAATTTGAAATGAGAGAATCCCTATGATACTCGGGGTCGCTTAATTTTAGTAATGAATAACAGGCGATGATAATTATAAATCAATATGTTGTTGTGATACATCAAGCGGTTGGTGGGGTATAGGATTTGGTGGGGTATAGGATAAAGAAAGTCGTCAAATATCAGTCATTCTGTTATGGCGTAAAACTGTTATGGCGTAAAACATTGTCATTTGAGGTTTCGTGATATGAAGCAAGCCGGCGCTTTGGATATGTTTTAAGTGTTTTTTTAAGAGCGGGGTGGATCTGTAGGGCAGAGCTTACTCGTGTTGCGCCTTGAGTTTAGCCGAAAACCCCTGAATGGAAAAACAAAAGTGAATGGAAAGCCAAAAGTGACGTGTATCTAAGCTGTTTGTCGATCAGATTTGGGTTAAATCTTTGTTCTTTGAGGAGGGAACGGAAAGCCAATTTGACAAAAGAATGATCTATTTTGCGGGGAGATCTTATGGAGGAATATAAAAAGCTCGTAAGAGAGTGATTGAAGACAATACAGTTATAAAAAAAGTACAGTCATAAAAAAAAGTCCTCCGTTGTAATCAGAGGACTAAAAGCAGGAGAATTTTAACATTGACTAGTAGATCATATCAAAAAAACAATGAATCTAAAAGGCCGTATTAAGTTTATAAATTCATACTTCAAGAAATATCACACTATAACTAGCAGAGAATTGAAAAGATATCAATATAAAAAATAATTTTACAAAAAAGAAAATTTTGTCATTTTATATTAAAAAATAATGAATACTTTTTCCAATTGAATATTTATTTTGAGACTCGATATTAATTAAACTATATTCAAAGATCTTATAGTGTATGCAAGCATCTTGAACAAAACTTATTTTTCAATAAAAACGAATAAACTTAAGAGCACCTCATGATTATAGGACTGGTGTGGGGGAAGGGTTTTTGTTCTTAAGGGTTCGGAGTGCATCTTGAGCGTGTGTGGGGTGAAGAATTGTCCTTTTGGGTGTGGGGGGTGAGGTGATGGAAAAGGGGGCGAGAAGCTGCTCAATGCTCGATCAGTGTGGTTAGGGGGCTTTAGAGGGGGCGGGCAATATGGGGGGCAGCTTAAAATGGTGAGGAGGGGATTATTCAGAATGTTTATGGTTTGCATATCCCCAATGAAATGCGAGCAAGTCTAAACAATCTCGTAAATGATCAGCAAGGGAATTTTGTTTGCGTTTTGAAGAACTTAATTCTTTGATTGCTTGTCCATGGCCGATAACGCGTTCAAGCAGTGAATAGCCAAGAATACCAAGTTGTACTTTGATTGTTTTTAAATGATTGGAGGCTTCTATTTGACGTTCAATGGGGTGTGTGTACCCTTGGCTACAGGAAACCTTTTCACGGGTATAGTCAAGGCTCATGTGGAGATCGGCTTGGCTTTGACGCCAGTAAAAATAAAAACGTTCTGCCGCTTTATATTGGGCTTTGCTGAGATGTCCTTTCGCATATAAAAGTGCAATGGGATGGCTTTGTGCATTGGCAATGGCATTGATGGTACGTGGGTTGCTGGAACTTTCTGGATGATGGGATTGAAAATAAGGATTACGCGTTTCTACAGGGATTTCTTGCGTCTTTAAATGACCAATGTGCTTTCCTTGATTTTGATGATCAAGCGGGCAGGTTTGCATATTTTTTTTCTCGTGATGGGTCATAGCATCTCCTTAAAAATTATCGTTTGATTTTCGTTTTTAAAAAATGTTGCTTGCTCTAGGCAAAAGAGGGGGATGAGAGGAAGACATGTGTTGGAGTGTGCGTGTTGGGTGTGCGCTCTTGGGGGTGACTTGGACTGTTGCGCTTTGTGTGGGGGGAGCCCCATGGACTTGGCTCTTGAAAGGAGGGGTGTTTTGTTACAAGGTGGATTATCCTTGAATGGCTTGAGGGGGAAGTGGAATGATGTTGCGCGGTGTTTTGTCTTTGAAAAGACTGGTATTTTTCTGCATTGTGGTTGTTGTCTTTGTGTCTGTTTATATGGAAATGAAGGCGTTGGGGATGACGTGGGGAGTATTTTTACGGGCTGTGGTATTTTATGGCACTCCCGGCATTTTCCTTATGTTTGGTTATGAAGTAATGCAGCGGCGTGGTGTAAAAAAGGGTTTGTTCTTCAAGATGGTGTTGTTGAGCTTCATTTTGGCTGCTGTCACTGATTTTATTTATAAGAAAGCCGAGCATCTTGGTTTGGCTCAGGTGTGGTTCTCAAACAAGTGGGTCTTTCACATTCTTTTTGGCGTTGTCTTTGGTTTTGTTCTTGGTCTTATTTATCGTGGGGCAAAGCGTCTTGGGTTTAGGCTTTCATTCTTTGCAAAGGATTGATTTTTTGCTGCATTTTTGGCATGGTCTCTGATTTTTACTTAATAAAGGAGCGGGGCGTATGGTGGTTGCGCGGGATATGTTTTTGAAGGGACTGGCGTTTTTCTGCATTTTTGGCTTGGTCCTTGGTTTTGCTTATGAGGATGCGGGGCGACCGGTTATGACGTGGGAGGTGTTTTGGCAGGGGGTGGAGCTTTCTTGCATTGCTGGAGCGACCCTTTGTTTTATTGTTGTGGGAGCAGACCGTAGGACTGTATCGTGGGGCGTGTTTTTGAAGGCTGTGGTGTTTTGCACCATTGCTGTCGTGGTTCTTGGCTTTGCTTATAAGGGAGCGAAGCGTTTTGATATATCGTGGGAGTTTTTAGTGATAGGAGCGGTGTTTGTTGCATTGCTGGAGCTGTCCTTTGTTTTGCTTATGAGGATGCGGGGTAAGGGGATATCGCGTGGGGTGTCTTTTTTGAAGTTTCTGGTGTTTTCCTGCGTTGTTGGAGCTGTTGTTGGGTTGGCGCATGTGGGCGCTAAGCATATGGGGGTTCGCTGGTTTGTGATCTCGAACAATGGGGTGTTTCTGGGCACTATTGGACTTGTTCCTTTATTTGCTCTGGAGGGGGTAAGGTGTATGCGTGTTCTGTTGGGGTGGGGCTTAAAAAGAATGAGCATTTCTCTTCTCCACGGGCGTGGTCTTTGATGTTCTTTCTGTGAGGGGTATTTGATGTCGAACGATGTGATGTTTTGGCTGTTGTTGGGGTTTTTCTGCTTTTTTGCTCTGGCCTTGATTTTTATTTGTAAGGGAGCAAAGCGTCGCTCTGTTACAGAGTGGGTGTTTTGGAGATGGGTGGTGTTTTATGGCGTTGTTGCCTCCTACCTTGGTTTTGTTTATGTGGGCGTGGGCAGGCGCGCTGTTGACGGGGAGCTGCTCTTGAAGGGGGCGGTGTTTTCTTGCATTTTTGCAACTGTCCTTGGTTTGGTGCATCTGGGCTTCAAGAGTATGCCTGTTGCTTGGCAAGTGTTCTTAAAGGCGGTCATGTTTTGTTGCATGATGGGCTTTATCCTGTGGTTTGCTGCTGTGGGTGTCAGAGATATGGATAGCATAAGGGCGCTATTCTTAAAGGGATTGCTCTTGACTGTATTGTTGAAAGTGCTCTTGGGGTTCTTTATACGCGAGCAAAGTGATACGGTGTTACAGAGGTCGTTGCGTGCTTTGAATTTTGTGCTGTTTTGCTGCATTTTGGCACTAATCCTTTTTTTTACCCGTCTGGGAGCAGAGAATCTAGGGTTGAGCTGGCTTTGGTTCTCGAATGATGGGATGTTTTCCTTTATTTTTGGATTTACCCTTCCTTTGATTTATCATGGTGTAAGGTCTGCACGGGTTCTATGGGCTTGGTTCTTGAGGTAGGTGGTGTTTTCCTACCTTTTTATTGTTGTCGTTATTTGTACTTATAGGCTTTCCAATCGCTTCGATATTCCTTGGTGGCGGGTGGCGTTTTATTGTATTTTGGTATTTCCCTCTTTTTGAAGGAAGTGCTGTTTTACGGCATTTTAGGAGTCGTCCTTTTTTTGGCTCTTTTGGGGATGGAGAGTATGGACATACCATGGGGACTATTGTCCTTGATAGGGATCGTTTTTGCTGCACTGTTGGAGTGGTTTTTGATTTTGCATATGAGGGGGCGACAAGATGGGGTGGTGATGCGTTGTTTGTGGCTATTGAAAGGGTTGGTGTTTTGCGCCATTGTTGGAGCGATCTTTTTTTGTTTGCCTTTGGGAACAGAGAATATGGGGTTGGGTTGGCTTTGGTTCTCGAAGGATTGGGTGTTTTTTATCATTTGTGGATTTATCCTTCCTGTTGTTTATGTGAGAGCAAGGTGTTGCGCGTGTGAAGGCGGAGACGTTTTTTAAGAGAGTGGGGTTTATGGAGCATTAAAGATAACGTCGAGGGAATGATTGTTCAAAAGAACAGCGATAGCGGTAGGTTTGGGGATCAAACCAAAGCCCTACTTTGCCTTCAAAATCACCAGAACGTTGTTTGGCAATATTCATAATGACGCCGGGGCGTTTGGCTAAATCTGCTTTTTCTTGTGCTAGAGAGGCGGCAAAGATTTTATCTTCTAATGACCGATTGCGCCAAATGGTGATAATGTTAAAGGCATTGGCACCAATCTCTGAGGCGCCTTTAATGTCTTCTGTGCTGGGGATATCTTTATCCAGACCGCCTTTGCGGGCATGGGCTACAAGGTGAATATGTACACTGTTTAAAACAGCCCAATCAACCATTTTATAAACGGCTTGTTCTTGTTTTGCATAATCATCTGAGGCAATGCCAAGCCGCATCAAACTGTCGATGATAAATTGATCGCAGCCATAGCGCGCGCGGCAATAGTCAAACACATCCAGCAAGGTATCAACGTTTGATTTGCCAACATGTTCATAAAGAATAAGCCCATCGTCTAAAAAATGAAGAATCCGTTCAATCGTCTCTTTTGTAGGCTGTTCTAAGCCGCCCGTTTGTTTGGTTAAACGGCGGAGCGATTGTTCTCCTTTCATTTCTAGAGACGCTAAGCAAAGGCGACTCTTTTGCGCAATCCAATGGGGAATACAGTCTGATAACAATTGGCTTTTGCCTGCACCACTCGCACCACTCCAGAGCGTTAATTCTGCTGGGCGGAAATGCAATTTGTCCTTCAGTTTAGGATAGGGAACCGTATAACCAAGATGTTTTTCAGGCTCTGGCCAAAAAAGCCCAATTACTTGATCTTTATAATCTGAGGCGCGCCGTAAACCTTCTGGTGCAAAGCTTTGTGCTGAGGAAAAGGCGGCTTTTATGGTGGCGCTATCAATCCCTGCGGTTAAACAGTCATTGGCATCTTTGCGGGGTAAACGTACACGGTAGCAACGGTGACGCCCAAGCCTGCTGGCAATTTCACGGGCTGCTTCTTCTCCGGGCTGGTCCATATCGGTGGCTAAAAAAATCGTTTCAAAAGATTCTAAATGATCAAATTCATTTTCAATCCAGTTGTGTTTGCCTCCACTTCCTCCCCCAAAGGGAACAGAAACCGCCGGATATCCATAGGCGGCTAAGGATAGCGCATCAATTTCTCCTTCAGTGATAACAATTGTACGGTTTGTTGAAGAAAGCGTGGGGAATGGCGCGCTCTCCATTAAGGGCGCCTGCTGGGATGCCTGCTGGGGCGCCTGCTGAGGTGTGTGCTGGGGTGCCTGCTGAGATGTGTGCTGAGGTGCCTGCTGAGATGCGTGCTGAGGTGCATGCTGAGGCGCCTGCTGAGGTGTGTGCTGAGATGCCTGCTGGGGTGTGTGCTGGGGTGTGTGCTGGGGTGCCTGCTGAGATGCGTGCTGAGATGCCTGCTGGGGTGTGTGCTGGGGTGTGTGCTGGGGTGCATTTGTAGAGGCATGATCTGTTGAGGCGGTGTTTTGAGATGCGTGTGTGGAGGTTGGGTTTGTTGAGAGTCTGTTTTGAGATGTGTGCTGAGGTGCCTGCTGAGGTGTGTGCGTGGCAGTGTGGTTGGTTGAGGGTGTGTGCTGAGGTGCCTGCTGAGATGTGTGCTGGGGTGCCTGCTGGGGTGTGTGCTGGGGCGCCTGCTGAGGTGTGTGCTGAGATGCCTGCTGAGGTGTGTGCTGAGATGCCTGCTGGGGTGTGTGCTGGGATGCATTTGTAGAGGCATGATCTGTTGAGGCGGTGTTTTGAGATGTGTGCTGGGGTGTGTGTTGGGGTGCCTGCTGAGGTGTGTGTTGAGGTGTGTGCTGAGGTGTGTGCTGGGATGCCTGTTGGGGCGCCTGCTGGGGTGTGTGTTGGGGTGCCTGCTGAGATGTGTGCTGAGGTGCCTGCTGAGATGCGTGCTGAGGTGTGTGCTGGGGTGCCTGCTGAGATGTGTGCTGGGGCGCCTGCTGAGGTGCCTGCTGAGGTGTGTGCTGGGTCGCCTGCTGAGGCGTGTGTTGGGGCGCTTGCTGGGGTGTGTGCTGGGGTGTGTGCTGAGGTGCATGCTGAGGCGTGTGCTGGGGTGTGTGCTGGGGTGTGTGCTGAGATGTGTGCTGAGGTGCGTGCTGGGATGCCTGTTGGGGTGTGTGCTGAGATGTGTGCTGAGGTGCGTGCTGAGGTGCGTGCTGAGGTGTGTGCTGAGATGCCTGTTGAGGTATGTGCGTGGCAGTGTGGTTGGTTGAGGGTGTGTGTTGGGGCGCTTGCTGGGGTGTGTGCTGGGGTGTGTGCTGGGGCGCCTGTTGGGGTGTGTGCTGGGATGCCTGTTGGGGGGTGTGTTGGGGTGTGTGCTGGGGTGTGTGCTGGGGTGCCTGCTGAGATGTGTGCTGGGGTGCTTGCTGGGGTGTGTGTTGGGGTGCCTGCTGGGGTGTGTGCTGAGGTGCATGCTGAGGGGTGTGCTGAGGTGCATGCTGAGGTGCCTGCTGAGGTGTGTGATGAGATGTGTGCTGAGATGCTTGCTGGGATGCCTGCTGAGGTGTGTGCTGGGTCGCCTGCTGGGGTGTGTGCGTGGAGGGGTGGTTTGTGGGGTAAAGGGCTTGCCAACCAAATAAAATCGGTTCACATTGGGAAGCGGTTGGTTTGGTTTTTGCTCCCGCTTGTGCGAGCCGTTCTTTGACTAAAGCAAGGGTGCCATTGGGTTTATAAAAGGGGAAAATGATTTTGTCACCATTTTCTCCTATGCGGTAACGCTTTATAACCTCTAGAGGAATGTGGCGTTCTTTGTGGAGATAGTTTTTTACGAGATTTTGCGGAGTCTGCCCTTTAGGAACCGGTGGACGGCGATAGGAACGATGAGGGACCATAAAGGGTTTGGGGCGTGTTAGATTGAGAGTTGCGCGTGCTTCTTCTAATGCTTGAGAGAGGCTAATGCCTTTGACTTCACACCAAAGGTCTAAAAGATCTCCTCCAGTGCCTTCTGCAAAGTCATACCAAAGTCCTGCTTTATTCCCGCTTAAGCAAATTGATAAACTTTGACCCGCTTCACCACGTGTGTTGCCTACAATCCAGTTGTTGCCTCGTTTGTGCCCTTGGGGAAGAAGCATTTCTGCTATTCTATCTGCTTGTGAGATAAGTTTTTGTTTGATTTCAAAAATTGTGCTCATGGTCATTCGTGATATTATTGCTGTTTTTCTCAAGATGTGGGGGGGACTCTATTTTTGCTGTTCTAGCTGTTTGATCTGATAGTGAAATCCCGTGGTGCTATTTGGAGGGCTTATTGGGGGCTATGGAGGGCTTATGGGCATTTGGGGGCTTATATGCCTTGCTAGTCTACTTTGAGCGCTTCTCTGTCGCTCTTGGCTTTCCAATGGGCTTGGCTTTCACTCAAACCTTCTGAAACTGCTGCCTTGATGTCTGCTTGCCAATGTTCAGGAAGACGATGCCCTTGGGGAAGGAGGAGGGGGGTGCAAAGAAGGGCGGGGTGGATATGCCTCTGAGGGGTTGTGCCCTGTTGTGGGGTGCTTGCTGGGGGGTGTGTTGGGGGGTGTGTGTGTTGGGGCGCTTGCTGAGGTGTGTGTTGGGGTGCTTGCTGGGGCGTGTGATGGGGTGCGTGCTGGGGAGTGAGA
>NZ_JBHINE010000034.1:0-6972 GCF_042194715.1 Bartonella sp. CM120XJJH
GAACCCATGGATAAATTGGCAATTGAAATGCGTGCCAAACGCTTCTGTTTGACCATAGAAGAGGCTAAAAATCCGCTGTCCGGTACCTATATTGGGCGGCTTTATCTGCAAGGCGAAATAAATCAAGACCAATATGATGCTGCGCAAAAATATCTTGAAGTGAGAAATAATTACCTCTGTGCAAAAGCCTTACCAAATGCAATTTATGATGACTTTACTCCATCTTTTAATGAAGAGGCAAAAAAACAATGGATTGAAAAAACTACTCATTACTATGAAGCAATGAAAGAGGTGCTAAAAGAAGTGCAATGCCTTTATAGACAGCATAACCTTTATGCCGCACTACAGTATCTTGTTAGTGAAGATCAATCACTGCCACATCTTGTCGGTTCGCTGTATGTTGCTCTGAATGCACTTCATAAACATTTTAGCCGTTAAAAAAGAATTGATATCAGATGAAAAATCATTGCAAAATTAAAGCGTGATGGCTTTGAACTTATCAAAGTAAAAGGTTCTCATCATAAATTAAAAAAAGATGGTAAGGTTGTTATTGTTCCACATCCTAAAAAATTTTCCGATTGGTACAGCACGTTCTATCGCACAACAAGCAGGCTCGTTAAAAAAGGAGAAGAAAAATGAAAAGATTTTTTGCTCTTGTTCATAAAGATGAAGATTCTGCTTTTGGTGTTCAGTTTCCTGATTTTGAGGGGCTTTTTTCTGCTGCTGATGAGGAAGAAAATTTAATCGCAAATGCAACAGAAGCACTTCAACTTTATTGTGAAGATATAGATATAGTGCCTATTCCTTCAAAATTTGAAGAAGTCATACAACGGGAATCTGTCAAAACAGCTTTGTCAGAAGGAGCTTTTTTAATACAAGTCCCCTTTATTGAAAATGATGCAGAAGTGGTACGTACGAATATATCCATTGAAAGAGGGCTTTTGCGTGCAATTGATGATTGCGCACAAGAAAGAGGTTTAACAAGATCTGCTTTTCTGGCAACAGCAGCACGTCACGAGCTTAATATTTAACTCATCGATTTGGAGAAATTTCTCACTCTAGATTTTTTTACAAAAGCATGTAATTGCATATGATCCGTAAACTATTAATGAAAATCAAAAGGCAGCAGGTAGACAAAACGCTATAATTAAGAGGGATATAACTATCATTAATACCATATACATGGCATCTAATATTTCTGAACCTGTCATTGCCGTTCCTTCCTATAAATAATTTCTCATAACTTATAAAATCTAAAATGCTTTAGAAAATTCTATATATTCTATTTTTCAAATAACAAAAATCAATATTTGACTAATGATGTCATTAATTATGACTCAAAAGGAGCAATGATGAAAGCTGTCATCACTAAGCCAATGTGTGTTGTTGGCGACAATAAAAGCACTGTTCGCTTTGAACCATCAACACCCAATAATCCATTTGTTGAAGTTTCCAATCAAGTCTACGCACGTCTCAAGCGCGCCAATGCTGCAAAACTTTTTGTTGACGTCAAGACAACAGCAAAAACAGATAAAAGGCAATTGAACAAATTAAGCAGATAAAACAAGAAGCCGTACAAACATCATCTGAATCAGTGACAGAGGAAATTCCACTCGAACAGCCAAAAGCATCTAAAGCTTCTAAGTCATCAACACCTACCCCCAAAAAGGCTTAGAAGTTGAAATTAATTATCCAGCAAAAATGGTATCTTCAACAGGTAAAAGATACCTTCACAAACCTTCAAGCACCACGCCTTAATTGGGCTCTGCGTAATGCTCTAAACACTGCAGCAAAACAAGTTGAACGCTTTACTGAAAAGCAAGTTGCAGACATCTCATCAGCCCAAATAAAGCGTATAAGAAAAGGTGTTTATATTAAAGAAAAGGCGACAGCAAGGTTTCTTGAGACAGATATAATTGGTTCTGGAACACCGGTACCTCTTAAATTTTTTCAAGCAGAAGAAACAAAACGCGGTGTGACTTACACAATGTTTGGAAAAAAAGAAATCTTACCCCATGCTTTTATCAAAGGTGGGAGTTTTCCAAAGCGTGTTGAATTAAAAAAGCTGAATGGGAATGTGTTTCAAAGAGCGGATGGAGATCAATTCCCTATTGCAAAACAAGAAGGACCCTCAATTGCTGGAGTGATGTCCAAACCAGAGATTGCAAGTGCTATCGCACAATATGCCAGTGAACGATTAACCAAAAATATACAGTACCAACTTGCTCGTCAAGAATATGCCGCTAATAAGAAAGCTAAATAATGTTCTTAAGCTATGTCAACACACTACTCATTTTAATTGTAATTTTTAAAGCAGATTATCACTTGCGCTTTGGTTTTTTCCAGAAAAAATACAATAAAATCAATGCAAAAGGTACTTCCCAGCGGGTTGGCTTCGTTGCGGGGCAGGCGAGCGCGAACTATCGCTAGCGGCAGAATTTTCAAATTGACTGT
This sequence comes from Bartonella sp. CM120XJJH, assembly GCF_042194715.1. Taxonomy (NCBI): domain Bacteria; kingdom Pseudomonadati; phylum Pseudomonadota; class Alphaproteobacteria; order Hyphomicrobiales; family Bartonellaceae; genus Bartonella; species Bartonella sp. CM120XJJH. The sequence continues at coordinate 2,455 of NZ_JBHINE010000034.1, forward strand.
ACATTGTACACTTAACTCATTGATAAATAACAATTTCAATATGTATACTGTACAGCATGGAAACGTTTTCTCAGCAAAAAGTAATTTTTGTTACTGGACAATTCTATAGTAATGGGTATTTTCGAATCAGTTGCCTCAAAAACACCTTAAAACATCTAGCGGAGTGGTTGCCGAAATAATCAATCTTCTGTGCATTGCATATGTGTGTAGCATATAATGGCGTTGTCGGATGTAGTTACGCTATACAATAATACTCTCACGAGGAAAGCGTAACCAACGGACTTGGTACCGTATTTGTTAGCACCGGAACTCTTTATTGAGTGTCATTAACAAACGTCTATTACCAAGGAATTCATTATGAACACTCTTATAGAAATTAAAGAACAAACTATTGGCCAAGAAACTGTTCAAACTGTTAACGCGCGTGATTTGCATACGTTTTTAGAAGTTAGTGTGCGTTTCAGTGATTGGATTAAAAATCGCATTAAAGAATACAAATTTCAGGAAAATATAAACTTTATAACGCTTACTAAAAATTTAGTAAGCGTTATAAAGGTAAAATAATACCGCATTACATGAGACATGGCTAAACACCTTTCAATGATAGAGCGTAATGATAAAGGGCATGAAGCACGTCAATACTTTATAAAATATGAACGGCTTTTGAAACAAGTAGCAACACCGCAAATAGACTACTCCAAACCCGAAGCATTGCTTGGCGTCTTGAATCACTTACAAAGCCAAATAGAGCAAAAAGATCATGTTATTGCAGAATTAGCACCAAAAGCAAAAGCTTTGGATGGTTTAAAACGTTCTGATGGTTTGTTTGATCTTATCGAAGCAGCAAAGATGTTAGAGGTACGACCAAAAGATTTAACAGATTACTTGCGCAAACATGACTGGGTATATCGGCGTGCTCCAGGGGCGCCTCTGTTACCCTATCAAGATAAAATAAAGAAAGGCTTTATGGATTGCCCTGCTATTACCATTCAAATACCAGATGGAACAGAAAAGGTGCTGCCTTCAACAAAAATTACATCCAGAGGATTGGCATGTTTGAGAGAACAAATCTTTGGGGGCGTACAATGAAGGTCGATACTAACTTCTTATGCGATTTATGGATAGCGTTGTCTCAATTTTCTAGACATGAAAATATAAGTAACAAAGATTGTACTGCTCTGGTTGACACTATGAGTGTAATCGAAAAAGCTTTGATTGTAAAACTTCAAGATGAATCACCAAATGCACTCAGAATTTTGGCAATGATTACAAATTTTGGAACCTTAAAACCTCCCCCGATTATGGAGCCTTTTTTGAAAACTTACGAACCAAATTTGGACCCCCCTATTGTGAAAGCCGCTTAAGTAAAAAATATGCCTCCCCTCCCCATTATCAACAATGGGGAGGTGATTAAGAAGGTAATAAAATTAAGGTGCACTATACCAAGTTGATCGTCCACCACCATGACGTATCAAAAGACCTTTTTCAACTAATGATGTAAAAGTTACTTTAAGTGTATTAGGGCTTGCACCAACCTCACGCACCATATCGCGGGTTGTAACACGTCCGTGATTACGCACATAATCAAGAATATTAAGAGCCAATTCAGATAAGGAAAAAAGAGCATTTTTTTCACTCTCTATTTTTATTTCTAATTGGCGTTTTTGTTTTTGTAGAGCACGTAAAAAAAAGAGTATCCAAGGTTCCCAATTGGGTGTTTTAGTATAAATTGTTTTTTGAGTTTGATTCAAAGCTAAGTAATAGCTTTCTTTATTATTCTCAATAATGCTTTCAAGGGACGAATATGGTACATAAACATAACCTTTTTGTAACAAAAGAAGGGTGGTTAAGATACGGCTTAAACGTCCATTTCCATCTTGAAAAGGATGAATAGCTAAAAATGTGACATTGAAAATACCAATCGTAAGTAAAGGATGAAGATCCTTTAATTCATTGGTTTTATTGAACCAAGTAATAAGCTCTTGCATTCGGTATGGTGTATCAAATGGTGTAGCTGTTTCAAAAACAATGCCAACCATTTTTCCTTGAGAATTAAATGCTGCTACATCATTGCGTAAAGTCTTATATTCACCTCGATGTCGTTGATCTTTCTCACTATTACACAAAAGATCACGATGAAGTTGTTTAATATGATTTTCAGTAATAGAAATATCACTCCAAGATTGAAAGATTGTTTCCATAACCTTAGCATAGCCGATAACTTCTTTTTCATCACGACTCTTAAAACGTTTAATTTCTAAATTTACCAAAAGCTGTTCGATTTCGCGGTCTGTTAACTTACTCCCTTCAATGCGTGTGGAAGATCCAATACTTTCAACAGTAGCAATATGACGAAGAGCGTTCAATCGCTCAGGTGCAAGAGTACCAAGGGCACGCCATGCCCCTTTGAACTCATCAATCTCAGTAATGAGAGCCAACAATTCTTGTGTAATTTGGAGTGTATCTGTTTTCATACCGGAATATATACCCGATTATACCTGATTGTCAATCATTCGTAACACAGTAAACTCTTACTTCTTATGGCAGAGAAGAAGGCAAGGAGCAACTATGAATAAGAAACATCGTGAGGGTCTATCGGTTCGTGCGTTTGCGAAGAAGATGGGTGTTTCACATAATGCGGTTGTTTCTCGGATAAAGACAGGTAAATTTGATGCGGCTCTTTTTGAAGATGGTTCTGTCAATGAAGCGCTTGCAACAGCTATCTGGAATGAGAATCCAACAAAGCGCCTTGCTCCATTTTTAGCGCCGGATGGTCAAGCGCGCACAAAGATCAAACAAGTCTCTACAGAGGGTGCTAATGAATACAAGATTAAACTGGAGCGAATGCAGGTTGCGCTTGAAAGCGAAAAGATTGCCCTTGAACGCTTACGCGAAACAACCGTTGACCGTGAAGAAGTAAAGAGAGCAGCGCGTGAGTTTGGAAGAGCACACCGTGACGCCATGTTGAATTTTCCGCATCGTTTCGGTGCAAGCATTGCTGCACAAGTTGGATGTGATGCAGCCAGCCTTATTGGTGCTATTGATTATACTATGAGAACCGCTTTGCTTGAGGCGGTTAATATTCCAGTGCCTTTTCATGATCCTCATTCTCCAGAGTTAGAGAACTTGCAAGAAACGAATAATGGATGACAATGCAGTCGAAGAATTTTTTGCCAATGCTAATGACGCACGACAACCAGACCCACCGTACACGGTTTCGCAATGGGCCGACAAGAATAGGTATCTTAGTACTGTAGCAAGTGCTGAACCTGGATTGTGGAGAACAAAACGCACCCCTTATTTGCGCGAAATTATGGATAACCTTTCCTCTCACAAACCAATTGAAACAACAATTGTCATGAAAGGGGCGCAGGTTGGCATGTCTGAAGCAGGATTGAACTTCTGCGGTTATGCCATTCATTATAGTCCGGGACCTGCCCTTTATGTGATGCCAACGGTTGAGACAGCGAAGAAATTATCAAAAACCCGTCTTGACCCCATGATTATGGCAAGCCCTGCTTTAAGCGAACGCATTGCCCCAGCGCGGGCACGCGACAGTGGTAATACAATGTTTTCGAAAGAGTTTGATGGTGGGGCATTGATGCTTACAGGAGCAAACAGTGCAGCTGGTTTGCGTTCCATGCCTATTCGTTATCTGATTTTAGATGAGGTGGATGCTTATCCTCTCAGTGTGGATAACGAAGGTGATCCGGTGATGATTGCGGAAAAGCGTACCTCAACTTTTGTGCAGAGAAAGATTTTTAAATTGTCCACACCAACACACCGTGACACAAGCCGTATCGCCAAGGATTTTGTGCTAGGAGACCAGCGATATTACAATGTCCCTTGTGATGCATGTGGTGTTCTACAGCCCATTGTTTGGTCACAAATCAAGTGGCCAAAAGGCGCACCCGAAAAAGCTGTGTTTGTTTGTGCCCATTGTGGTCATGAACATGCCGAGCACAGAAAAACAGATCTCATGTGTGAAGAAAGAGGTGCGTGCTGGGTGCCTACAAGTGAATCAAGCAGACCGAATTTGCGTTCTTACCATATTTCAGCACTCTATTCACCTTGGCTTACTTGGGGGGAATGCGCCAGAGAGTTTTTAGATGCCAAGGATGATCCAGCGCTTTTGCAGCCTTTTGTCAACACAGTGCTTGGAGAGCCATGGGAAGACAGAACAGGCGAAGTTGTTGACCCTGATAGCCTCTATGCAAAACGTGAAGATTATCCCCTTGCACCAGAACAAGCCGTCGTGTTGACAGCGGGTATTGATGTGCAAAATGACCGGTTAGAACTTGAAGTGGTGGGATGGGGACGCAGTGAAGAAAGCTGGCATATTGATTATCACGTCATTCCTGGTGATCCCTCTTCTTTTGAAGTATGGGACCAGCTGGATGAATATCTTACAAGACGCTGGCCACATCCAGGCTATAAAGATGGCATCAAGATAACGGCTGCTTGTATTGATACCGGTGGTGGACACACACAAGCGGTTTATAATTATGTGCGCCCGCG
>NZ_JBHINE010000035.1:0-6836 GCF_042194715.1 Bartonella sp. CM120XJJH
TGTTATGAGTTTGATTTTGTAGTCTTCATATTTGCTTGTAGGCAATCCTTTTGTAGTTTTACTGAGTATGTTGTAAATGTGTGATGCGGTGACTTTACCCAAGCGCGCTTGAAACCATTCTGCTGTTCTTTGTTCCATCTCACACCGCCGTTCTTTGTTCTTGTGGTGGGAGATATTCTAGTGCGCCTTCTCTTTGAATTCTTGGCTTGCTTTCTAATATTTTCAAAACGTCGTCTGCTGTTTCACAAGACATATCTGTTAGCTTTTCTACTTTTGCATAAGAGAGAAGCTTATTTTTATCCGATTCTGTTTGTTCGATTAATTCTTCGATTTTTATAAGCATATCTTGAGAAACTAACTTCGTTTGTACGTTATGGTTTGCTTCATTGATACGTGCGGCTTCATCTTCTTCATAAATACCGGAAAACCCGAAAGCGTAGCGCGCACATTGTATAGTAGCTTTGTGACGTAGCATGCGTGCTGGATATTTTTTCCAAGGTTCACTGTGTTCTTGTTGGCATTCACTTAAATATTCGGTGACTTCGATAGGATCTTTAATCCCTTTGAGACGAATAGCACATTTGATAGCAATTATATTCCCATTCTCATCGAGTTGATCTTGAAAGGTCATGCCATCAAAGTTAGGATTTGATTTGATGATCTTTATCCAACCGTCGATAGAAACAACGGGTATGATGCCGCCGCCTTTTTTAGGGAGTGCATAGATTTCTTTTGTTAAAGGGTTAAGTCCATAAGTATTGGCAACAAAAAGAAAAACGGCAAATTCTGCATCATTGATGACACTAGCATTTTTATGTCCAATACAAGTTTTTATGATTGTTTCTCGAAATTCTTCAGCAGAAAATCCATATTTTCTTGCTATTTCTGTTAAAAGAGTGGAATTTTTCATCTTGATTTCCTACATTGCGCGCAATTCACCCGTGGCGTGAATCACGCTTGTGTTAAAAGGCTGGTTGGTTGTTAGAAAGTGCTTATACGCTCTGTATTTTCCTAGGGATATGTTCGGCTTTTCTATTATAACTAATATGTGTGTTTCCTGAAATACATGTGTTACCACATACAACAGCTTCACCACCAATATGAGCTTTTTCACAAATTGTGGCATTACCGTGAATTTCGGCTATTCCGTAAATTAGCATTTCCATAAATACGTGCATTACATGAGATACGTGCTCGTCCAAATACTTGTGCATTCTCATAAATTTGAGCATTACTGCAAACCTTTGCCCTATCTCCAACCCAACAATCGCCCTCATGAGAGAGGTTGCCTTCATGCTCTATAAAACCGCCAAGATCACCTTTCTTGATGTTTCCAAAGTCTCTCAGTGCACGGATGCGACGAACTAGGCGACAATAGAGCATGTCTATTTCATCAGTAAATTCGTATTTTCTCATCTGGTTTGTTCCCTAGTTGAGATTCTTCTATTGTCATCAATCCAGTAGTTCCAAAATACACATGCTTCACCGTAAATCTTTGCATTGCCATAAACCTTAGCCTTTCCAAAAACACGTGCATCATCTGCAATAAATGCGGATTCAAAAACACAAGCATCGTCAAAAATTTCTGCGTTCTTTGAAATTATTGCATTACCGCCAATCTTTGCATCATGGTATATTCGTGCATTACCAGAAACATTTGATTATGAAAATGCCTTATGATTATGAAAGCCTGCTTTTTTTCACGCGTGCTTTATAGCTGTTATCTTCTTTATAGCCACCGCATTATTTTTCATTTTCATAAGAGAAATGATAAATAGGATAATTGTGATTTATAAACCGTTATGAAAACATCTAAAGAGAGAATAATAATTATAGAGATCAGCAAAATCCCTTTTAATAGACTTTTGTCATTTTTGTCAGTTTAGTCAGTTAACTCTAACCCCTATAGTATTTTTTTAATGAGATAAAAAATTAAAAAAATTATATTTCAATAGGTTAATGTTTTTAAAACATAACTCATATCAATAGTACAATCTTTAAAGATAACCAATGATGTGAATTGATTAAAACTTGTCAGTTATGTGTCAATAAATTGAACTGACAAAATGATTATTTTAGTAAGTAATTACAACATGTCTTATGAAAAGCGTATGAAAGTAAAAACTGATTACGTTATTAAAATCCCTTGTATGAATTTTATCAGTTTATTTAAATAGATAACCTTATGATTTTAGTGAGTGATTAAAACACGTCTTAAAAAAACATGTGATCCTTTAAAGCCTTTCAAAAGAAACGGTTTATAATCATAAAAATGCTATCAAGACGTATTTATAGATTTAAAGGTTGGTACTTAAAAAAATAATAAGTGAATTTTCAAAAGACAGTTTATAATGATAAGAAATGCTATCAAGATCATTATGGTTATGAGTTTTGAAGAGGTTTTGAGTTTTGACGGTTGCTGCTTTTATATAAAAAATAGCAAAAAATAAAAATGTTATATTTCAAGTGGTTAGTATTTTACAGATCTTTAAAAAACAACCTATATCGACATTACAACCTATAAATTCAACTAATAATATACGTTTTGAGGGGGTTTTGACGATTTTTATACCTTCAAAACCTATAAGCAAAATGAATATACATAACTCTTTTTAAACAAAGCGTCTGATAACAATAAAGCTATCATTTGAGATTGCGATATAATCTTTTAAAGGCAATGTAAAAGAAGCGTATTCTGTTTAAGAGTGGATTTCTTAAAAGTCTTAAAGCAATCCAAATAAAAGTATCTAAAAGTGCAAATGATTTCTTTTTAGAATAACGCATATAAACACTCCTTTTAAAGATTATAGGTAATCAACTCACAAGATGATACGTTTACAAAAGTCCATTAAAGGATTTCTGATAACGTAATTCTTTCCTATCTTAGTTATCTCATAACAGATGATAAAATAGACTGTTATTTAAACTAATAAATAAGCGGCTTTAATAAGATTAGCATGCCCATTATGTGAGCATGCTTTATAAGTCTATTCAGTTTCTCTAATTTCCAATTTTGGTAGGTTCTTAACAATTTTGATTGTCTCTAAACTTACAGTAATAACCCTTTGGAATAACTCTAATGGATAAGCAGGGTTGCCAATGGTTTCAACAGCATAGCGATTGGCATCATTAACAATGCCGCTCTTTTTATCTGTCTTTACACATTGACGTTCCATAACCCATTCAAGAGCGGATTTACCATTTACAATATAGCTATAAGCTTCCTTAGGTATATCTGTCATTGTGATATTATGGTTGTAAAAAACAATTGATTTATTCTTTGCTTTACTATTCCCAGCGAATTTCATTTCTGTAACGTAATAAAATTTTTCTGGATTAGAGATATCAGTTAGTTTTGGATTACCCTTTTTGAAGGTCACTGGATAAGGCTCTACAGTTTCATAATTCACATGCAAATGACCGAGTTCACGCCCTGCTGTTACGAACTTCCAAAAGTCATCAGCACTCTTTACACACGGGATACGAGGCAGTTCTTTAGAGAGGTTATCAGCATAACGAGAGCGATAATCTTCCGAATGAAGTAGACCGTAAACATAATAGAATAGATCATCCTTAGTAATTTTTTCATTAGGATAAGCAGCTTTAAAATGTGCTAATCCTTCATCCGTAATGGCATCATGCCTCTGTAAACCAACTGTTTTACTTTCTTCTGTAGTATTTGCAAACAAATGGGATTGTTGCTTACTTTTACCTTTTGAAACCGTAGTGTCTTTGTAAAAATATCTTGGAAAGCATTGTCCATTTTCTATCACCTGAAAATCAGATACGGTCTTAATCATAAGTACAGAAAAGTCTTTTTTTGCTCCTGTACCTGTAATTTGTATCATTCTATTTTCAACCGCTTTTCCCATAGGGAAGATCCGCGGCATTTGATACACCATTTCATTAAAAGTGCGATTATAATAGAGCCACTGTTGTGTAAAAGGACGATAAAGACCTAGAGTACGGCACGCATTTTCAAATTCAAAAAACTTTCCTTTTTCCAAATCTTGTTTAAGAGCACGGCTCCAACTGATTTTTTTAGCATCTGAATTTACGAAATTGTTTATAGCATTTTTACGTATCCTGCGATCAACATGTCCATAAGCATCATTAAACCGTTTCACTTCACTGTTATAGAAGGTAATTATATTGTGTATGTTTTTTGTGAGAGATACGCGGCTTGAATTATAGGTCCAAGCATCGCGACTAGTTACGATACCACATGAAAAAGTATCAAAAAGTTTTTTACCATGACCTTTTTTGTCACCTTTATCACCTATAGCTAAAAAGGCGTTGAAACTGTTGTCACGTTGACCAAGCCAATCACCATGTTTATCTGGTGTAATTATTTGCCAACCTTGTTTGCTCTGTGTAATACCATCAATGCTACCAAATTTTTTAATTGTCTTAAGCTTTTTTTCTCTTGTGAGATAATCTCCAATATCACGGAAATATATTTTCCCACGTTGTTGAGATTCTGGATTTTTTACGAGAATAGAGATAGCAATAGGCGCCCGAGAACCTTCTCCAAAAATTCCACCACTTTCTTTTTTGCGTTGTTCTCCAGAAGTCCGAGCATTTCCTCGTAAATGGAAAATATAAAGGTTGCTAAATTCCTCAACGAGGCATTTTCGTAAACCGTCCATAGAACTTCCATCAATAAAGCCCGCGTTTGTAACAAAACCAATAACACCACGGTTTTTTATTCTGTCACTAGCCCAGCGAATAGCACGGATATAACTGTCATAAAGTCTATTCACATTATTTGCTCTAGATTGAGCAGCATAAGTTTCACGAATGCGATCATCTAATATCGGGTAGGGAGTATTCTTTGCATTGTCGTTTTCGCTTTTTTGTCCTACCGAATAAGGGGGATTGCCAAAGATAACTTTGATATCCAGATTTTTCTGATGTTCCAAATATTCACTGTTTTCTTTAAATAATTTTTGCAATAAATTTTTCTCTTCAAGCATCTGAAACGTATCAGTCAAACCAATATGCTTAAAAGGAATATATTCACCTTTCATAAGACTATGATAAGTCGATTCAATGTTAATCGCTGCTATGTAGTACGCTAGCAAGACAATCTCATTGGCGTGGATATCATGACGGAACTTATATTCCATATCCTCTGGTTTTATGAGATTTGATTGTAAAAGCCTTGTGATAAAGGTACCAGTAAAAGGGTCAAGAATAGAAACACCACGTGATCCTAAGCTTTTTCCAAATTCATTACGCAAGACATCATCAACAGAATGAATGATAAAATCAACAACCTCAACGGGGGTATAAACAATCCCAAGCCTATCCGTGGTTTTCTTAAATGCTTTGGTAAAAAAATTCTCATATAGTTTGATAATAAGGTTCTGTCTTGCTTGGGGGGGAGGTAATTCCAGAGGCACGGAATTTTACGCTGTCATAAAACTCTTGTAATTCTTGAGATACCTCTTCAATATTGGTTTTATCGAGTTCTGTTAAGATTTTTTCCATTGCTTGAGAAATAGCATTGTTTTGCACAAATTCATTGCCATCAAACAAAGCTTCAAACACGGGACGCGTCACAAGATGTTGTCCTAACATCTCAAGCGCTTCCTCTTGTTTGATTTCACTGTTTAAGTTGTTTTTGAGTTCTTTATAAAAACTCTCAAAAGCATGAAAGGCTTCACTGGTTTCATCAGAAAGTATATCTTTAAGACGATTGATATGGTTTTGAGCAATTTCAGCAACATTGCCAGCCCATATGCCCCAGTAATCGGCAAGGGTAAATTTTTTAGCCAAAAGGGTTTTAAGGGCATTGGGAAACTCTTTATAAAAAGGTAATCTTCCTGTTACGCTATGAATATAGCGTTGTGGTTCATAAGCTGCTTTTCCAATCTCAAGCCCCGCGCTTTCTGGTTTCTCATAAACATGGATTTTATCTTCAACCGTGGTCATACTCTTTAAGGCAACAATCTCTAAAGTATGACTTACGTCTTGATCTAAAATCATCTGGTTAAGGGTTACTTCAAAATTCTCATCATGGGAAAGCAAAGCATTGATCACTTGCCAAACAACACTGTATCTCTTGTTGTATTTTAAAGCCTCTTCAGCAGAAATCCCAGCAGGAACCCCAACGGGTAGAATGATGTAGCCTCTCTTCTTGCCCTTGGCACGACGCATAATACGCCCCACCGCCTGTATCACATCCACTTGGCTTTTGCGCGGGTGTAAAAACATGATCGCATCAAGAGCAGGAACATCAACTCCTTCAGAAAGACATCTTACATTGGTGAGCACACGGCAAGTATTTTCCCCCGCATCTTCCTTAAGCCAAGCAAGGGCTTTATGACGCGTTTTGGCACTTTGGGTTCCATCAATATGATCAAAGGTACAGTCAAGAGGCGGGGTCTCTTTATAGACCTTATGAAGATCATACAGTTCTTTCTGTATTTCTTGAGAATTGAAGGTATCACGGATACGTTCAGAGGTTTTGATATCTTTACAAAAAGCCAAAGCCCGCCGCATGGGATTGGGGTCATCACTCAAATCAACTTTTAGATCTATTTTAGCAAGGGCTTGATAACAGCCGATGACCTTGGTTTTATCATCAAGAGTAAGTTCATAATTCTCATCGGTCATCAGATGTTGAATGGATTGACTGACTTCCTCTTCATTAACACCCAAAACAATAATCTTATAAGGTGCTAAAAGTTCATTCTGAACGGCTTTTGAGAATGTATAGGTGTAAAGATTTTTTCCATAGAGGGCTTCATCATCCATAGACGCTAAAATGCCATTCATTTCATGGGCTTGTTTTTTAGCACTATCAGCAAAGATCTTGGGCGTTGCTGTCA
>NZ_JBHINE010000036.1:0-6722 GCF_042194715.1 Bartonella sp. CM120XJJH
TCATACTTTAAAACCTCTACCTCTAAAGCAAACACATAAAAAGCTGCACGTATAGTGCAGCTTTTTTGTGAAATTTTCTGATTACCCTTTTGTATCATATCTCTCATATCAGACAACTTCGCCAGCCCATAATCCTTCAATATTCCCCTTTCAAAAAACATAAGGAGCTGCTCATCGCTGAAAATAGGCATTGTGCTTATTTTGAAGAGAGCTCTGAAAACTTCCTTTCTCAACTGATCATCAAGAAAAACTAGACAAAGCGTGGGATATCCCATAAACACGCAGAAGAAAATATACCTTTAGTCTCTTGGGGAGGAGCATTGTGATAAAGAAAAAATCCATAATTTTCGCTCATATGGGACTTTTGTTCGTTTTGTCTCTTAGCAGCTTTGCTGATGAAACGGCTCAAGTCACATTTGCTTTACACTTAGCAGAAAGCACAGCTTCTATTTCAATGCTGCTTTTTGCAGGGCTTATCGGGGCGATTTGTGCCGGACCCATTGCACCACGTCTTTTGCATCACTTCCAACCAGCACGAACAGTACCCATTGTTTTATTGTTTGAAGCACTCTTTATAGCCACAGCTGCAATCGCCAACCAATTTTGGGTTTATATTGCCCTTTCTTTCGCACTAGGCTGTGCTGGTTCAATCTTTTGGTCTGCTATTCTTGTTGCGGTACCTGACTTCGCAAAAAATGAACAGCAATTAGACCGTATCAATCGCATTATCCAAACAGTGCGTAATCTTGGCTATATTGCCGGACCACTGCTAGGAGGTGTATTGTATGGAATATCAAACGGACAAAAAGGACTCTTTGCATTATCAATCATGGTTCTTTTTGCCACATTTATCACTCTCTTCTGTTTTAAAAGTTTAAAAATTCATACACAAAAGACAGATACATCGCAGCAAACCAAAAAAGGACTAGATTTAGCGGGTCTCTTGCGCAAAAAAATGTCGTCTATGCTCTTGCGCCCCTCATCATCACTATTATCCTCACCTCTGCTCTCAACGTCTTGTCGATTGTCCGCATCCGCACCGAGCTGAACTTAAGCGCTGAAACCTATGGGGTGATCACAAGTATGCTAAGCCTAGGCTTAGTGGTTGGTCCACTCTGCTTCTCCAGCCTTTTCCACCATTTTGGCAATGCCGCTGGAGCATCACTAGCTGCCGCAACCATTGGCTTTGCAATTTTCTGTTTTTCCTTAACAAACTTCACATGGTTGATGATGCTATCATTTTTCATCCTTGGGAGTGCCAATGGTGTGCAAAATGCCTTAATGGCAAGTTTTATGATGAAAGCCATCCCCAAAGAACAACGAAACAGTCAAATGCCTGCCTATATCTTCATCATACAAACATCCGTATGCATTGGTTTCATAGGCGCAGGTTTTGTCCATGTGCATCATACCCAAATCACACTCCTCGTCATCGGAGTTACTACAATGATCGCAGGAATATTAGGTTGTGTGTTGAATAGCACCGTGCAAAAAAAAAGAACAGAGAGAATTTGATAATGGCTAGCGGACTGAGGCGTTTTTCTCAAACAAACCATACACCCCAAAAGGACATGACAATCACCGCCCTATCAAATCCCAATAAAATCCCTATCAAATCGTTGTATCCCATGCAACCCCATACCAACCCAATAGGACTTTGATAAACCACTCTTTAATGTAGAGCAACAAACACCCCTCCCCAAAACTTGATATTTTAAAGCAAAAAAACGATAACGTCATGCAACAAGATCCTATAGGCTTAAATTTTTACCATGGAACAGGTGGTTATGTGTGGCAACTGGCAGACTATATGCGACATAACTTGAATGAAAACATCCACACGCTTGAATTGCAAAAACCAACGCCGCCCATAGCCATCAATTCTTTCGCTGTCTACCCTTCTAAACTCAATCCTTTATCACGCATTCAATGGGCAAAAGACGTACAGATAACGAGAAATAAACCAGCTTTAATTGGAAAACGGCAAATACAACCTGTAACCGTCGTTTCTACAAAAGGAGCGGCATTTGGCGGATTCGACTTTCCCACATTTGAAGCACTTCGTGAAGGCTGCCTTGTCCAATCACTGAGGGAAATACAATTCAATGGTACTCTTCTTCCCTCTGGAAGTCTTTTTATATCACTTTTACGACACGGTCTCATCGAAACAGATCAAAAAGCATTTTCAGAAAATGATGCAACCGCTCTTTTACGAGAGCCAACATGTATTATCATAGATTCTTCTCTTGGCACTCTTGCCATTAATCAACTCAATGGGCGTACAATCCGACTTCATGAAAAAACAAAACATCTCTTGACGCAAGCCACCACACCAATGCACATTCAACACCCTATAGGGGATTCAATAAAATTTTTTGTAAAAGCAGGAATGCTACGATTGGTAAAATTATAAGGATAAAAAGATGCAGCTGATAAGATCTGGCATGGGAACAGAAAATAGTGCACAGCTCATTTATGCGCTCATTCAAATGGCAAGACCACGCACAGTCATTGAAATCGGTGCGGGGGATAGTACGCGCTTGATTGCTAAAGCACTGCAAAAAGCAAAACAAGCATGGCAACAAGATAAAAAACTTTTAGAATCCTCCACTTGGGAAGAACGTACAGCTTTACTTGACCCTTCAGGGATTCCTGAAAATTACGAACCTCGGCTTATCACCATTGATGATTTTACAGTCGAAGGTCAATCAGCAGAAGAAGCATGGCAAAAACTGCTTCACGACGGCATTAAAAAAGACGCTGTAACATTTATCAATGAGAATTTTTTCTCTCTTGATGAAAGCACACTTAAATCTTGGGCGCCTATAGACTTTGCTTGGATTGATGCTGGTACTCCCGCAGATGATGTACGATTTGTTATAACCCTTTGGGAACACATCACTCCTGGTGGTTATCTTTGTTTGCATGAACCAACAATGACAACAACGGTTGCTCTCAATGGGGCACAGCGGGTGCGACGTGCCAGAACTCCTATCTGGGAAGAAATTCTCTACCGGCTTGATGGCTCCTATGAAGCTTTAACACTCCCCGAAAACCACAAATATCGCCAAAGTGGTCTGGGGATTATTCGCAAACGCACCTCTGCCGAACAAATTGTACGCGCACAATCACTACAAGCAGAACTCATAGAAATCAATGAACTGCCCATTCGAAATGATATTTTGCCCATGGGAAAAGAAGCACTTCACAAACGCAGCACACGCAATTCGCTGATCTCTGCCATGACCTCACCGACACTGCGCGCTATTTATGCCGCCATTATCCTTGGTGCAAAAAATCTTACTGATATCCTCAAACATGTCGATTCAGATGCCAAAACCATTCATAAATCCATCAATCGCCTTTTGAATCTCGGACTTATTCACAACACACCAGAAGGACTTCAAGCGAGAGATACATTATGGCAAGCGCTAGAAGAAAAAAATGAACGGAATAGGGAAAATTTAAGCGACCGCCATTTAGAAACAGAAGAGATGCTATCAAAAATTGGTGAAGCCTTTCAAAAGGAAAAAATCTATAGCGAAACGGAAGTTTCCAAGATATGCAATCTCTTTACGGTAGACTTTGCCCGATTACGGCGCACTCTTGTTGAGAAGGGGTTTTTACAACGCCATGGAGGCAAATATCAACGCATGCGCTAAAAGAGAATTGAAAAATGTTAGCGAACTCTATCGTTTTTCTTCTCTATTTCAAGAGGATGAATAACCTTCCACTAAAAAAATATAATTTCATTAAAAGGTTATAAAATCATTCATCTCATTCATATGTTGACAATCTATGGAGCGGTTAGTACATCCCCTTCATAAAAGATACATTAGAGTAACAAGAATGCGGGGGAAAAACAAAAATGCGGGGTGTCAGTTGGTTATCACATAAGATTAGAAACAGTCAAAATCATCAAGAGAAGATATGGGATCAAGGTCTCAATGACCTGACGATTATTGCGCAAACATCAAGGCATAATGTTGTTGCTCAATCCAGATCATGCTCGATATTTCTAAAAACATCGTAGAAAAACAAAAAATAATATTCTTGCAGTGAACTGACCGGTAAATCAATAAAGATACTATTTCAACGAAATGTGCACAGCGGAAACAGGGCTCATAAGACTTCCTCAACAGATACAACAAAATGTATTTGATCATTTAACAGCACTTCTATGGAAATTCCATGAGCAAAAATAAAATTCCTTTTTTCATCTATAGCGCAGTTTTTCTTTCTGAATTTTCCTTTTTCTTTGTACTCCCTCTGATTGGAAACTCTTCTCTCATAACTGCTGCCAATGTTGCTTTTTATCTCGCTGGATCAGTAATCCTTGAAAGCATTCTCATGGTAACCACAACGGGTTTATTAGAAAAATTTTCGCGTAAACTCTTAATGGCTACCGCCTTTATTTTAAGGAGTATTGCTTTTGTGTGCATTATCCTATCGCTTACACCTTCTGCATGGTTGATCTTTTTTACCTTAATGGCTTTTTCGAAAGCAATTTCCAAGCCATTTTTGAGAGAAATTTTATCAGAACATCTCAATGGAAGTACTCTTAAACGCGCATTAACTCTCTATTCTTTTTTTCAAAACGCTGCTGTCGTTATAGCCCCTCTTGTTGCAACAAGTGCCATAAAATATAACGCATCAGCTTTTCTCATGGCTTTTTTTGCACTCATTGGTTTGTATCTTTGTGTTTTATCCATTCAAATTGTTTATCATTACCCTCATAAAACATTATCTCTTGAAACGGATAAAAAAACAAAGAAGCCTTTTCTTTCTTCTTTAAAAACAATAATCCATAATCGTTCTATTGCTTGTTTGCTGGTCACGGCTTTGCTTTGTGCATTCCTCATGGGAACTTTCATCACTACCACAACACTTCTCAGTAAATTTGATAGTAATCTCGCCCCTTATAGTGGGATTTTCTTTTCAATTGTTGGCATCAGTATTTGTATCTGGCAAGGAATAATCAATAAACATCTTAGCCTTTCTGATAAATCAACTTTCTACCTATTATGGCTTACGGGAAGTTTCGCTGCATTTTTCCTCATGGGTAGTGTCTTTACCGCTGTGACTGCGTTAATTGCCTACAGTGTCTATGAATCTGTCATGATTCCAGAGATATACTATCAAGCAGGGAAAACAATCGCATCCGTCTCTTCCAGTGTTCTTTTTAGTTATATTCTTGTTGTTTCAAATATTGGCCAAGCTGCCGGCTCATGGACAAGTGGATGGATCATCAGCCATTTCAACAATCACATCGCTTTCACCTTTTGCATGATTGTTGGTGTCTCCGCCTTTGCCTCTTGCCTTTGCCTCATGCAAACTAAAAAAATAAGGAACTTCAATGTCACGTATAATTTTTGAAAACCAGTGGCACAACAAGAGTGCCTAAAACACTTCGCCATAAATCATTCAATTATGGATCTGTAACACACTCTGCAGCAAAAAAGCTCGAAACGGTCTTTAAAGATTGCTCTGTAAACCCTATTGCCAATTGCCTCACAGCTTAAAGGATTATGGAGCGGATTTTTGTTTTCCCATGAAATTTGTCGCCTTCTCAAAGTAACATATTATCCATTTGCCTCTATGGTTGATCTTGAGACTTTGAGTTCAGCTATCGAAGAATTTTCTATCGATACCATCATATGCCTGCCAAGTTTTGCGGATAAACTTATTACGATATCTCGGAAGCAAAAATTAAAATGTCTAAAAAACCTATTCTATCTTGGAGAAGCCTTTCAAGCTTAAATCTATGTCGAAAATAACAGACTTAAATCCCTGAATTAGATATTAAACCTCTTAGCTTTACCACAAAAGAAACTGGTCCAATAGGATTCCAGTGTTCCGAGATTAATGGTGACATTTATCATCTTTATGATCACATTCAAGTAAAGTCAAATCCTGAAAATGATGAATTAATTGTCTCTGTTTATTATCCTGAAGATGCACCATTACTTGAACACGCCACTGGTGATGTTGTTCATATTGCATAGGATCAATCATGCGATTGTGGCTATCATGGCCATACCTTACACCTGAAAGGAAGAACACTAACTTTTTATAATATATTATGGGAACTTCAATTTCTGTATACGATTTTACAAATGTCTTAAATCTTCAAGGTTGCACTCTTTCGGCGAAAGACTATTCAACTCATTATAGTCAATCAATGTGAGAATGGTGTTGGCATTTTATTGTTTATTGATTCACGTTACGATATTGAAAGAAATGCTCTTTTATCATCCCTCTCATCCTCTTATCTGATAAAAGACATTATCAATAAATCACAATTTTTCCATGTTTGCTTTATGCGGAAATCTCAATTTATTCGCTCCTCAAACTCTGAAAAAATAAAATCCTTTTTTCAAACGACTGAATATCCTATAGTGCTTGATGGTGATTTAGTAGAAATTAAATAAGATCAGATTATAACTTCATCGATAAGTTCTTCATTATCATTGGAATCTTACACGTTTTTTTCCTTGCTCTTAGCGCAATGAGCTCTTTCCATAAAAGCATTTCGAATAAAATAAAACACAACCTTTAAAGTGCTTTTCACAAAAGTATATTTAAGGTAGGGTAAAAAATTATCCGATCTGTAGCCCCTTGTACAGAGAATAGAGATAGACAACCGCAAGGCAAGCCATGTTTTATTTTTGTACTCTCTCTATGGAGTGGAAAATGAAAGCCCTCGTAGAAGAAGGAGAAAA
>NZ_JBHINE010000037.1:0-6460 GCF_042194715.1 Bartonella sp. CM120XJJH
GGAAAAACTTGGTTATCAGCATCAGGGGCTGTAACAACCGCTCCAATGGCGGTCTGATCAAATGTTGCTAAAGGACGTGATTTTTTACATTAATTAACCCTATTGACCTTAAATTATTGTCAAATACACAGAGTTATTCTTTATTTTGATCTTTCCTTAATTCTGTAACGGGAACACCATTAATACCCCAATTGTCTGTCTCCACTTCATCAATCACTACAACAGTCGTTTTCGGATTTTTATTCAGAATATTAACTAATAATTGAGTTGCCCCTTCTATTAGTTGCCGTTTCTGTTCAGAGGTAACCCCTTCATTAGTAATTTTAATGTTTATGTAAGGCATAAGATCTCCATAATTTACAAATATTGAATAAAAAAGCTCAAATAAATGAACGCAAAAAGATTAAACATTAATACATAATAACTATGCATTTTAAAGCTCGTATCCACCGGTGAAATATGCAGGCTACTGGAAGCAAAAATAGCATTTATTGATACAGGAGAAAGGAGTTGAGCTGCAATAAAGAAGCAAATCCAAACCAAATAATCCGTAACCCCATAAGCCATCGATTCCCCTAGTAAGGGAAATGCCAAACTAAATATCACCATAGGGTGAATTCCTACTACACTGAAAATTGGCAATACGAAGAGAATACAGGCATAGCGCTGCCAAACAGAAAGTGATGCCAATGAGTGACTAAACGTCACTGGCAACAAAGGAATAAGCAAATCACAAGTAGATATTAGCAGACTACAACCTAGCAACAACATAATTTCACTGGATATACTGCGTATCACTGCCACCAAAGGAGTCAAAAATCAACACTGCGTGAACTTACACGCTCAATGACGTATAGAATGCTTGCCGTCAATGCAATGCTTTCTAGTGCATTCAACCTGATAACTGTCAACGCAATAATAAATGTTAGCCAGAACAATATCAAAAAAATCCAAATTCTTAACCTCTCTCCTTCTTTATTCGCTCTCCTCTCATCGCAAATAATCGGGTTAGCTAGCGGTACAACAGGAGAAATGCACAACAACAACAGACTGAATAGAAAAAGTGGTATCCCCAAAGCAGCGGATGTGAATATTGGTGTTCTAGGCATAGCAGCGAAAACTGTTGCTGCACCAATGCTGGTCGGCATCAGTACCATTGTGATGCTCATCATTCGCATCACAATAGCGGCCAAATGGCGAGAGGGAAAAACACTTTTCTTCAAGGCATCAATCATTAGGGGGATAACCCCCAAACTCATCGGCCAAGCTAGAAACGCAGTCAGCATCGCGATGGACAGGGTAAGCGAACCCTTTCCATAGCGCATCAACCATTCAGAGAGAAATTCTGAAATACGCCATATATTCATCACATGGCGCAACAATCCCATGGCGAGTAATAGCGCGAGTAATAGCCAAAAGACATCAGTAAAACGCACAAGCGCAGTACTAACATCAGGCAAGTGCCAACGCCATATCAACACTAAAGACAAGCCAACAGGATGAACACACCACTGCGTGCATTACCCTTCAACCACCAGTATGGTATCGTCAAAAGCAAATAACCGAAAACAGTTACTCCAGCCAATGGAATAAGAAACCAAGTTCTTATTGAGATAGATATAAGAAAAATGAATAGCATCAGCATCGCCATTATAGCGGATACGGAAGATATACGTATCAGGAAGCTTTTTACATCATCAATGTACATTAATTGTTGAATCTTTGACTGAGTGGCGATTAAAAAGCTGCTCGTACATGTCAGTGACACAAGCGCCCTGTATCCCGCAGTGCACGCGAATTAACTAAAGTCCTAGGCAAAATATATGTATAAAAATTAGGCCCCTCTACTGGATTACCGACCACCCATAATGTATTTTGTATTTGCCCTTTAGTGTCTATAGGATGCTGCCGATGGTCAATATCAATACCACTAGGATGATATCCTTGGTTGGTAAATGGTCGAATAATTCCCTGACCAGCCAAATTCTGGATAAAAGGAGACTCATCACGCAACGGAGAAAAACTATCAATCTTAGCCTTGATCAGCACATCTCCATCAACTGAACTGTTTTCATCTTGAAAAACAGACTGAATTTCGAAACGGCTAGTACTAGCATTGAGAACAAGTTTAGGTGAAGGGCTGCCTGCCAAAGTCACGATACCAGCCTCCATCAGAGCCTTCAACTCTTGGTTTCGCTGCATCGGTGGACCGACAGAAATACGGTTAAAGTTTGGATTAAAATATTCAATAAAGTACTTGTGAGATGAAGACGTTAACCCGCAAAAATCAATTGCTGAACGTAAGATATCACGGACATCTCGTAGCACATCTGTAGCAGCTTTCACTGGGCCATCAACATTACCTGCAGCGGAAGAATGAAGATCTTCCCTCAAATGCTCAATGAAGAATCTTGTATAATCATTCAGAGAGGCGAATATTTTATTTCGATGAGGATACAGCAACGCTTGAATACACTGCTCTTCTTTGGAAGTAACAACATAGGTTTCAGGGTCTAGCCAGTGCCCCAGCTGCGTACTTCGATAGACATAACACATTTCTTTAAGCAACAGAGATAAAAGCTGCTCTAACTATAGTTAATAAAATTTATTAAATCCATTTAGAATAATCTACGATAAAAATAAAAGGGGATAAATTGTACACGAATTAAACACTCTATAAACAGAATAAATCTATAAAAATCAATCTATTCAATAAAATATTCGTAGATTTTTCTGTCTATCTTTATATCTCTCTTTTCTGTCTATCTTTATATCTCTATAGGAGAAATTTAATCACTTTATAGGTGACTTTAAAATATTTTAATAGGATATTACAATTGCTTTAAAAATAATATTCTGATTAATAAATATATTAACAATTATGAAATGATGCGTATACAAAACGGATAACCACAATCAATGTAGTGATCGACTACTTTATAATATAGATTTGTTTGTTTTATCCGTAGCAGCAATAAAAAATTTTGTGTTTTTACATAAATTCAAATTTATTCATTTTTTACATTATATTTTATGCTATTACTTTTAGGTTAATAAAGATCATAGAGTTTTAAACTGATAAGATGCGTTCTTTTCTCGAACGACACTTTTTAAAAAAAGAGTTGATTTAATCAGCGGGAAAAATCAATGGCAAGACTTATAATTTGGAAACAATATATCGTTATTCGTGAAGGGATGCCGTTTTGGAGCAAGCTAGAAGATATCTATGATCAATGATAAAATTAAGGAGGGATGAATTGGAGAAATTTGATATTTCTTACAGATCAGTGAATCGAAAAAAGGATAGTAGATGAAATTTAAAATTCGCCATCTTTATCATGAGATGAAAACTTTAATCACACATCTAATTTCTTTATTTTAAAATATTTTCTTTCCCTTTCAGCAATATTAAAAAATATCTTCAATAAGCGCTCTTTTAAGATGTTATCTCCATGATCAAAGTAACGGTTATCTAACTTCCACTCAGGACACTGTTTTACAAAAGGAAATCATCATTTCAAAATATGGTAAGATGTATGTATTTAGTCACGATGTATCATACAATACTCACTCCTCGTCATATAAGAAATTTAATTTTTATGTGATCGAAATAACAAACCTTGCAAGACATTTTTTTTAATAAATAAAGATGGGTTCTGGAAATAATTGTTTTTAGACGAAAATTGATGCGGAGAAACAGTCAGAGAGAAATGGGGGGATTATAAATTGTTGATGATTATAAAAAAAGATATAAAAAAATTACCCAAAACCAATTTATGGATCATTTCTGCTATTTCATCTGATCAGCAAAGAGAATGGATCAATAAATGGTATGTAAAAAATAGACAAACCTCTATAAATTCTGATGATGTCAATGCTCTTGCTATCTTGGGTTCATTTTATAAATCTAGATACAATAGCCGCTATGTATGTAACAAATCCACAAGCAATTTCCCTAAAAAGGTATCGTCCTCATTTATGAGGCTTGTGTTTCTCCTCATAATCACTTCAAAGTTGCAGCATTTCCACTCGTTAATACGCTTTGAGATTCCTCATGCACCAAAGGTACTTTTAAATTCTGGAGTGGTTATAGAAATCTGCTTTCAACTAATCACTGTATGGAGATATGAAGCAGCCAACTTTTCACAAAAAAACGTTCTCTTCAGTGAACATTCCCACTGTAAAATCTATGGAACAACACAATGAACAGGCCACGCACCCTTGCTCTCACCTATGGATCCTATAATGCTGTCCGCATGCTGATCGGCGTTTACCATGCTATTTTTTTAATGTCCATGGGAGTTAATCTGGCGCAATTAGCTCTACTTCAGGTTGTCTTTTCCACCACCATTCTGCTGCTTGATTTTCCCTGCGCTGTTTTATCTGACAGATATCGACGCAAATATTCCGTTATGGCTGGGGTCGTTATGACAGGAGTATTTTATCTTTTATGCCTTCAAGCTCCCAATATGACAGCACTTATTATTGCGCAAATTCTCTATGCAGCAGGCATTTGCATCATTGTCAGCGCCATTGACGGATGGATTTACCATTCTCTAGGCGATAAACAAGATCACTTTTCACATTATGCTCATCTCTACCACCAGGTTAACTCTTTCGGAAGTATTCTCAGTGGGATTATAGGCATTGGAACGATCTATTACTCTGGACAATATTTTATGGGATATATCATCTCATGCCTCATGATGGGATTTATTTTTTTGATATTCCTTATTGTTCCGGAAGAAAAGAAAACGACAGTTGAAACTTCCAAAACAAAAACAATCTTGCACAATGCCAAGGAAACGCTTTGGATATTTCAAAACACAGTAGGAGGAGCATGGTTTATTTTCCTCATGTGCCTTTTTAGCGCTGGTATTCAGATTATTTATCATTTCTGGCAACCGATAATACTTTCAGGGGGAAAAATTCATCACCTCAATGGTTCGCAAATGCTCATCTTGATGTGCTGCCATATTGGAGCCTTTTCAGCACAATATTTTTCAAATCTACTGATGTCTAAGTATCATGTTCTTGATAAGAAATATAAGAATTCTATAAAATATTTTTCCTTCTTTTCTGCGCTGATGTGCATAACGCTCTATTTTTCAGTTCATAGCCATCAAACTGCTGCATCAGTCATCGCCTTCTCTTTAATCCATGGATTTATTTGCACTGTACCGATAGGGGCAAAAAGCTTATTTTTCTCAGAACTTAACCAAAAACAAACGCAGCATATTTCCGGTGTTGTTGGTGCTGTATCTTTTAGCGGAAGAATATTTTCAATTACAGTATTGAGTATTATTTCTTTTCTTCCTGCAAAAGTTTCTCCATCTTACTACCTAATATTACCGACCATTACTTTCTTCATGTGTGGTTTGGTTGTTATGAGATGGATGAAACATTCTCATAAGTCTCTATGAGAGGAAAATTTTTAAAATTATCACCCACAGTGTTTTCTTCTAAAAAAGATCGATACTTTTTTGAGAGCATTGCCACATCCAACTTTCAACATACAATGCAAATATAAAGCAATATATTGATTTATATTGATAATATAGCAAGCTCGAATATCGTAAGATTCTTTCTTTTCAAATCTGTTTTTATGGTTGAAACAATCAAAATCATTTGCTTGCACATCATAAATAGAAAAAAACATGTAAATAAAAACAATTTAGAAAGAAAAAATACCTCTGATGAACTCCCACAATCAAAGTCTATCCATGGATAGCAGGTATATAATACTCCTCTTTGTATCTTCATAAGTATACAAATAGCGTAGCTCTATAAGGTTTTATATGATTCTAAAGAAACTTTTACGTTTTATACCATTTAAGAGATGCCGTCGCAAAATGAGCTTATACACATTGAAAGATATCTCTTTAACAAAAGTGCATAAATTGGCAACACAAGTATATTTGTGTTTAGAACATTCTTTTTATATGAAAGGCATAATCCCAACGGGATAAACAAAAGCGTAAGACACATAATCTCCATTATTTAAAAGATATTGCTTTAGATGCTTTTGAAAGTCGTAAAGCTGAATTAAAAGGGGATGGTGAGACTTGTAATTGGTTTTTACATTTACGCCTTCATATTCTCCCTAAATTAGGCTGTCTGCCGGTTTCTGAGATTACACAAACAGAGATACGTAATACCCTTGCCCCTATTTGGCATACAAAAGCTGATACAGCTCGTAAAGCACTGAACCGTCTCAATCTTTGTCTCAAACATGCGGCTGCCTTGGGTTTGGATGTTGATTTACAGGCAACCGAAAAAGCACGCGCGCTCTTAGGTAAACAACGTCATAAAACGCAAAATTTACCAGCCATGGATTGGAAAGATGTGCCGGCTTTTTATAAAACACTCTGTAAAACACAAAACATAACACAACTGGCTTTGCGTTTGCTTATTCTGACAGGCGTTCGTACCAATCCTTTACGTCATATTCATAAAGATC
>NZ_JBHINE010000038.1:0-5968 GCF_042194715.1 Bartonella sp. CM120XJJH
GAACCCATGGATAAATTGGCAATTGAAATGCGTGCCAAACGCTTCTGTTTGACCATAGAAGAGGCTAAAAATCCGCTTTCCGGCACCTATATTGGGCGGCTTTATTTGCAAGGCGAAATAAATCAAGACCAATATGATGCTGCACAAAAATATCTTGAAGTGAAAAACAATTACCTCTGTGCAAAAGCCTTACCAAATGCAATTTACGATGAAATGCCTACAACTTCTGATAGCGGAGCAAGAGAGAAATGGGTACAGAAGGCAACAGAACATCTTTTAGCTGTAAAAGATGTTGTTCAAGAAGCTCAATGTTTACACCGTCAATATAACCTTCATGCCGCATTACAATATCTTGTCATAGAAGATCAATCACTACCACATCTTGTGCTCTCATTGCGCATTGCTCTTAATGTGCTTCATAAGCACTTTAGCCGTTAAAAAAGAATTGACATCAGATGAAAAATCATTAAAATGTGTATATATTTACACATTATGAGTTTAGGAAATGGAACAAGATAGCCGAAAAATCATTGCAAAATTAAAGCGTGATGGCTTTGAACTTGTCAAAGTAAAAGGTTCTCATCATAAATTAAAAAAAGATGGTAAGGTTGTTATTGTTCCACATCCTAAAAAAAATCTTCCGATTGGTACAGCACGTTCTATCGCACAACAAGCAGGTTGGTTAAAAAAAGGAGAAGAAAAATGAAAAGATTTTTTGCTCTTGTTCATAAAGATGAAGATTCTGCTTTTGGTGTTCAGTTTCCTGATTTTGAGGGGCTTTTTTCTGCTGCTGATGAGGAAGAAAATTTAATCGCAAATGCAACAGAAGCACTTCAACTTTATTGTGAAGATATAGATATAGTGCCTATTCCTTCAAAATTTGAAGAAGTCATACAACGGGAATCTGTCAAAACAGCTTTGTCAGAAGGAGCTTTTTTAATACAAGTCCCCTTTATTGAAAATGATGCAGAAGTGGTACGTACGAATATATCTATTGAAAGAGGGCTTTTGCGTGCAATTGATGATTGTGCACAAGAAAGAGGTTTAACAAGATCTGCTTTTTTGGCAACAGCAGCGCGTCACGAGCTTAATATTTAGATTTTCTTCTTTTTTGGCTGTGTCAATACATACCTTTTTGTTTCTAAAAACACCATATTTAGGTAAAAAAAATAAAAAAAACACAAGATAATGATTTTTTTGTTGACATGATGTGAAAAATCATATTTAATGACGCTACTGCACTAGTCTTATTGCGTCTAAAATTCAAAAATATCCCCTAAAAATTCAGTAAAATGTGATCTTCAAACGTGGCTAGAAAGTCCTGTTTTCTGGGGAATTCTGACTAATCTATTTTTCAAATAACAAAAATCAATATTTGACTAATGATGTCATTAATTATGACTCAAAAGGAGCGAAGATGAAAGCAATCATCACGAAGCCAATGTGTGTTGTTGGAGACAATAAAAGCACTGTTCGCTTTGAACCATCAACACCCAATAATCCATTTGTTGAAGTTTCTAATCAAGTCTACGCACGTCTCAAGCGCGCCAATGCTGCAAAACTTTTTGTTGACGTCAAGACAACAGCAAAAACAGATAAAAGGCAATTGAACAAATTAAGCAGATAAAACAAGAAGCCGTACAAACATCATCTGAATCAGTGACAGAGGAAATTCCACTCGAACAGCCAAAAGCATCTAAAGTTTCCAAGTCACCTACCCCCAAAAAGGCTTAGAAGTTGAAGTTAATCATCCACCAAAAATGGTATCTTCAACAGGTGAAGGATACCTTCACAAGTCTTCAAGCACCACGCCTTAATTGGGCTTTGCGTAATGCTATAAACACCTCTGCAAAACAAGTCGAACGCTTTACTGAAACACAAGTTGCCAAAGTTACATCCGCCCAATCAAAGCGTGTCAAAAAAGGGGTTTATATTAAAGGAAAGGCTACAGCAAAGCTTCTCGAGACAGATATCATTGGTTCTGGAACACCGATACCTCTTAAATTTTTTCAAGCAAGAGAAACAAAACGCGGTGTAACTTACACAATGTTTGGAAAGAAAAAAATCTTGCCCCATGCTTTTATCATGGGAGGCAGTTTTCCAAAACGTGTTGAGTTAAAAATGGGAGGGAATGTGTTTCAAAGAGATGATGGAGACCAATTCCCTATTGCAAAACAAGAGGGACCCTCAATTGCTGGAGTGATGTCCAAGCCAGAAATTGCAAGTGCTATTGTAAAAAAAGCCAATGAAAGATTAATTGCCAACATACAGTACCAACTTGCTCGTCAAGAATATGCCGCCAATAAGAAAGCTAAATAATGTTCTTAAGCTATGTCAACACACTACTCACTTTAATTGTAATTTTTAAAGCAGATTATCACTTGCGCTTTGGTTTTTTACAGAAAAAATACAATAAAATCAATGCAAAAGGTACTTCCCAGCGGGTTGGGTCTGTTGCGGGGCAGGACAGCGCGAACTATCGCTAGCGACAGAATTTTCAAATTGACTGTACATTGTACACTTAACTTATTGATAAATAATGATTTTAGTGTGTACAGTATGATATGTAAAATGTCTCCTTATCGCATTGAAGCCCGTTTTTCAGTTCGTGATGTAAAGCTTTCTTTCTTGGTACGCCGAAAGCCCCTTTCCTCAAGATGAGAAAAAAATCAAGGCAAGGAGCAACTATGAATAAGAAAACGCGTAAGGGTCTATCGGTTCGTGCGTTTGCAAAAAAGATGGGTGTTTCACATAATGCGGTGGTTTCTCGGATAAAGACAGGTAAATTTGATGCAGCTCTTTTTGAAGATGGTTCTGTCAATGAAGCCCTTGCCACAGCTATCTGGAATGAGAATCCAACAAAGCGCCCTGCTTCACTTTTAGCGCCGGATGGAAAGGTGCGGACAAAGATCAAACAAGCCTCCACAGATGGAGCCAATGAATACAAGATAAAACTGGAGCGGATGCAAGTTGCGCTAGCAAAAGAAAAGATTGCTCTGGAAAAGTTACGCGAAACAACTGTCGATCGTGAAGAAGTGAAAAAGGCAGCGCGTGAGTTTGGAAGAGCGCACCGTGATGCTATGTTGAATTTTCCTCATCGATTTGGTGCAAGCATTGCTGCACAAGTTGGATGTGATGCAGCCAGCCTTATTGGTGCTATTGATTATTATATGAGAACCGCTTTGCTTGAGGCGGTTAATATTCCAGTGCCTTTTCATGATCCTCATTCTCCAGAGTTAGAGAACTTGCAAGAAACGAATAATGGATGACAATGCAGTCGAAGAATTTTTTGCCAATGCTAATGACGCACGACAACCAGACCCACCGTACACGGTTTCGCAATGGGCCGACAAGAATAGGTATCTTAGTACTGTAGCAAGTGCTGAACCTGGATTGTGGAGAACAAAACGCACCCCTTATTTGCGCGAAATCATGGATAATCTTTCCTCTCACAAACCAATTGAAACAACCATTGTCATGAAAGGCGCGCAGATTGGCATGTCTGAAGCAGGCTTGAACTTCTGCGGTTATGCCATTCATTATAGTCCGGGACCCGCCCTTTATGTGATGCCAACGGTTGAGACAGCGAAGAAATTATCCAAAACCCGTCTTGACCCAATGATTATGGCAAGCCCTGCTTTAAGCGAACGCATTGCCCCAGCGCGGGCACGCGACAGCGGTAATACAATGTTTTCGAAAGAGTTTGATGGTGGGGCATTGATGCTTACAGGAGCAAACAGTGCAGCTGGTTTGCGTTCCATGCCTATTCGTTATCTGATTTTAGATGAGGTGGATGCTTATCCTCTCAGTGTGGATAACGAAGGTGATCCGGTGATGATAGCGGAAAAGCGGACCTCAACCTTTGTGCAGAGAAAGATTTTTAAATTGTCCACACCAACACACCGTGACACAAGCCGTATCGCCAAGGATTTCGTGCTAGGAGACCAGCGATATTATAATGTCCCTTGTGATGCGTGTGGTGTTCTACAGCCCATTGTTTGGTCACAAATCAAGTGGCCAAAAGGCGCCCCCGAAAAAGCTGTTTTTGTTTGTGCCCATTGTGGTCATGAACATGCCGAGCACAGAAAAACAGATCTCATGAGTGAAGAAAGAGGTGCGTGCTGGGTGCCAACCAGTGAATCAAGCAGACCGAATTTGCGTTCTTACCATATTTCAGCACTATATTCCCCTTGGCTTACTTGGGGGGAATGCGCCAGAGAGTTTTTAGATGCCAAGGATGATCCGGCGCTTTTGCAGCCTTTTGTCAATACAGTGCTTGGAGAGCCATGGGAGGATAGAACAGGCGAAGTTGTTGACCCTGATAGCCTCTATGCAAAACGTGAAGATTATTCCCTTGCACCAGAACAAGCTGTCGTGTTGACGGCAGGAATTGACGTACAAAATGACCGTTTAGAGCTTGAAGTGGTGGGATGGGGACGCAGTGAAGAAAGCTGGCATATTGATTATCACGTCATTCCTGGTGATCCTTCTTCTTTTGAAGTATGGGACCAATTGGATGAATATCTTACAAGACGCTGGCCGCATCTAGGTTACAAAGACGGCATCAAGATAACGGCTGCTTGTATTGATACCGGTGGTGGACACACACAAGCGGTTTATAATTATGTGCGCCCGCGTGAGGGACGCCGTATCTGGGGGATTAAGGGGCAAGCGGGATGGCGTGCGGTATGGCCACGCCGTCCAAGCAGAAACAACAAAGGACAGATTAATCTCTATATTGTTGGTGTTGATGCAGCAAAAGATATTATCACGGCACGGTTTAAAAAATCTGGTCCTGAAGCATCGGGGGCTGGTGCAACACACTTTCACAAAAACCTTGATCGGGAATATTTTGACCAGCTAACCGCTGAAAGAAAAGTCATTAAATATTTTAAAGGCTTTAAGCGTATTGAATGGCAAAAAAGCGAAAAAGCAAGAAACGAAGCCTTGGACTGTAGGGTCTATGCTTATGCTGCTTTACAAGGTCTGATTTCGGCAGGAATAAACCTTAATCGAGAAGTCGATATCTTAGAAGAGCGTTTGGAAAAACTTAAAATTGAGGGCTCTTTAGAGCAGCCAACACCAAGACATGCCCCCTCTCCTTCTCCAAGAAGATCTCAGACAGCACAACCTCAAAGGAAACAATCCAGAACGGTGATGAATCCTTATATGCAAGGGGATTGGAGGTAATTTATGGATACAGACTTGAACCAAGTAAACAGCAAAACTGACAGACTGGAAAGTTTAAAAAAGCGGCGTGAACAAATTGAAGAAGCTCTTTATTCGGGAGCACAATCGGTGCGCCATGGCGATAAGCAAGTCAGCAACCGTTCTGTTGAGGAACTGCGCAGAGCGCTTGAGATGCTGAACACACAAATAGCCAACCTTGAAGGACGCAAGCGTTCACGCGTTTTCTATTTTAATATATCACGAGGCTATTAATGGCTGGTTTTATCAATAAACTCACAGGCTTTTTTACAATTTCTCGTCAACACAACCCCCATTTTGAAGCGGCAAGCAAAAGCCGCCGTATGGGTGGTTTTGACCCCGCAAAAAAACATATTAATAAAGCCATTGAGGAATGCGGTGATACCATTGTTGCCCGTTCAAGATGGCTTTATGACAATGAAGCTCTTTATGGGTCTGCAACAGAAGAATGGGTCTCTGCGGCTGTAAGTGATGGGATTAAACCTTATCCTCGTATTGAAGGTTTTCAAGAAGAAAAGAAAAAGCTTTTAGACTTATGGTGGCAATGGGTTGATGAGGCGGACTATGATGAAGATGCCAATTTTTATGGACTTCAAGCAACCATTGCACGAGAGGTCTTTTTAACCGGAGAGTGCTTTGTAAGATTGCATTATGTTGATCTCTACGGACGCTCTGGTGTACCGCTTCAATTACAAGTTTATCCAACCGAAATGCTAGACCTTTCCTACAATGGACCGGCTGAGATTGAAGGCAATTACAT
>NZ_JBHINE010000039.1:0-4825 GCF_042194715.1 Bartonella sp. CM120XJJH
TGCCGGTGCTAGTAGGGATGAATATGACAGCGGTGCTGGAGCGGATGGTGCTGTTCTTATAAGATTATGGAAAGAATAAATGGATGCACAAGTAACCAAGATACGACAGAAGTCAAATGGATAGCTGTTCTATAAGCAGGCTTATATGTTTTTAAGTCCTTTTATCGCTCGTTCAAAGCCCTTTTAAAGCCCTTTTTGACTGACAGTGTCAGTCTTATCGAGCATGGTGATGCTTGTTATAGTCTCTTCATTGATTTGGAGAGCAAGATGACAATAGAATTTAAACTTCGTATTCACTTTATTAAGAAAGGCAAGGGATCTAAGTTTTTAGCAATATTTGATCAGAAAGCCTTTGATGCGGTTGTAAAATCCTTGATGTTGACGTGCAAATTTATCCCCTCCATGCACCTATCCTTCTCTTTACGCATGAGGTGGAGAAAAGAAAAACAAGTCTAAGCTATTAGGCTTTCCAATGGGATGTTACTATTTTTTTCCATTTTAGCACTTATAATGTAAGCTATTTGTTGACATTATAAGTATTTTACGCTATATAAAAGAATGATTAAAACGTTTAAAAGCAAAACATTGGCAGAATTATTCAAAACGGGAAATTCATCCAAGATTGATAAGAAACTTATAAAACGTATCATGGTTCGTCTTGATCGTTTAGATTTTTCTGAAAGACCAGAAGATATGAATCTTCCAGGATTCAACTTTCATTCTTTGATTGGATATTCACCCACTCGTTACACTGTCCACGTTAACGGACCATGGTGTATTACCTTTGAATTTGACTCATGTAATGCTTACCGTGTTGATCTTGAACAATATCACTAAGGATACAGTTATGAATGACATTCCTGCACAAAGAGATAAAAACCGTTGTCCTACTCATCCAGGAGAAGTTTTAGCAGAAATTATTCCTGAAACAGGCAAAACAAAATCAGAAATTGCGCAGATGCTTGGTATATCACGCCA
Source organism: Bartonella sp. CM120XJJH (assembly GCF_042194715.1). NCBI lineage: Bacteria > Pseudomonadati > Pseudomonadota > Alphaproteobacteria > Hyphomicrobiales > Bartonellaceae > Bartonella > Bartonella sp. CM120XJJH. The sequence continues at coordinate 979 of NZ_JBHINE010000039.1, forward strand.
ACATCTCTACGATATTCTGAACGCAAAAAAGCCTGTTTCTCCTGCTATTTCCGCTTGTCTTGGCAAAATGTTTGGTGATGGAGCTGCTATATGGTTACGTATGCAAGCCAATTATGATGCGTGGCATGCTGAACGCGAAACAAATGTTAGCAAAGTTCCAACACTTCACGCTGTTTGATCTCTTCCTCACTCTGAAGAGACGATGTTTTATGAAATACTAGATAAATAATGACATCCCCTGCTTTAAACATGTTCGTCGCCATTTAAAATATCATCTAAACCACGATCTAAGTCGTCTAATATATTTTGCGGTGCATCTGCATAAACAAAAGATTGTACACGAGAACGCGCTTTTATTAATTCATGATATAAATCAACAGGAAGCATAATGATTTTTTCACGCCCTCGCTTTGTTAAAGCTACAGGTGTAGACATAGCCTCGTCTAAAATATCGCCTGCCCCGCGGTTTACATCTGTAAAACTATATTTTTTCATATGCACATCCTATCTTTAATGCATAATACGTATTATACGTATAATGTGTATTATGTAAAGATATTTTACGGCATTAACCACCTCCCCGCCTTTGAAGACGAGGAGATAAATCGTGTTTTTAAATTAAGCTACCTTTGCAACAGAATTTTTCAAACTCGGCTCGTAAGCTTTCAACAAAGGCTCCATAATAGAAGGAGGTTTTAAAGATCCAAAATTTGTAACCATTGCTAGAATCCTGAGTGCGTTTGGTGATTCATCTTGAAGTTTTAAAATCAAAGCTTTTTCTATTGCATCCATGGTTTCAATCAGAGCATTAAAAGCTTTATCTTCAACATCATCACGATCAGAAAATTGAAATAATGCCATCCACAAATCACATAAAAAGTCGATACTCGTATTCATTGTACACCTCCATGGATTTGTTCTCTTAAACATGCCAATCCTCTAGATGTGATTTTCGTTGAAGGCAGTACCTTCTCTGTTCCGTCTGGTCTTTGAATGGTGATAGCAGGACAGTCCATGAATCCTTTCTTAATTTTGTCTTGATAGGGTAACAGAGGCGCCCCTGGAGCCCGTCGATACACCCAATCATGTTTACGCAAGTAATCGGTTAAGTCCTTTGGTCGTACTTCAAGCATCTTTGCTGCTTCAATAAGACCAAACAGACCATCAGAACGCTTTAAGCCTTCAAGTGCTTCTGCTTTTGGCTTGAGTGTACTCACCTCATTTCTTAAGTCTTCTAATTGATTGATACTCTCTAAAAGGAGTTGCTTAATCGTAAGAGGATTTTCCAAAGCATTGGCAAGATCTACTCGTGGTGTTGTAGCCTGCCTTTCCAATTCTTGCCAACGGTCAATGATTTTAGCTCGTAAGGCAGTGCTGTAACCTGAAACAAGAATTAAACATTCACGTTTTGGTAGATGATAGCAAGGAAGAGAGCGACCTGTTGAATCTTTGTATACCCCTGTAAATTCACTCAATCCAAATTTGGATTCAGTACTTTCAGAGTATAATTCTCCTAACATTTTTCGAATATCACGCATAATATGCGTGTGTTGTTTTTTACACAAATCAGCAATCTCGCGACTAGACATAGTCTGAATGGTTGCTTCACTAAAAGTACTTTCTTTAGTTTCTATGAGATTGTTCATAAAGAACTCCTTGCTACTTAGAGGTTTCTTATTGACACTCTACAAGAGTGTCGGGTGTTAAGAAACACGGTAGCAAGTCCGCCGTTATGCTTTTCCCAAAAGGGTATTGTATAGCGTAACTACACCCGACAAAGTCATTATATGCGTGTAACATACAATGAGTCAAAGCTTTTTAATGTGCGGAAAACTGATTATTTCGACAATCAATCCGCTTGCTATCAAGGTGTTTCTTAGGCACCTGATTCGAAAATACACACCGCAGAAATAATGTCAAGCAGATTTCCATAATTTTTTTATTTCATCTTTGGATGCCGAGCATTGAAAAACACAGCTCTTCATCCCTCATTTTTTCACATTCACTTCATTAGCCACTATTTTAAAGGAGTATAAAGTATGGCAACAGGTTTTCTACACGGTGTTGAAGTCGTTGAGGTTGACGACGGCACCCGCCCCCTTCGCGCGGTTCAATCGGCAGTTATTGGAATTGTTGGCACAGCGCCCGATGCAGATGAACAAGTCTTTCCTCTTAATACACCAGTTTTGATAGCAGGCTCTCTTTCACAAGCAGCAAAACTAGATAAAACAGGTAAACAACGTGGTACTTTACCCAATGCTCTTGATCTTATTTTCAAGCAAGTGGGAGCAATTGTTGTTGTCATCCGTGTGAAAGAAGGTGACAGTGAAAACGCAACACTCACCAATATTCTAGGCGGTGTGAACGAAAATGGCGCCTATGAAGGTGTTCATGCTTTCATTGGAGCACAATCTATTGTGGGACAAACACCACGTATTCTAATTGCTCCAGGCTTTACACATCAACGCCAATCCAGTGTGAGTATTGAAGGAGATGGCACTGGAGCGACAGCTAAAGCCGAAATCAGTACCACTTCTAATCCTGTAGCGGCAGAACTCATTGGCATTGCTGAACGCCTACGCGCTATTGTGGTGCTTGATGCCCCAAACACAACAGACGAAGCAGCACTCAGCACAGCCAAGGATTTTGATTCAAAGCGCGCTATTATCATTGACCCTTTTGTAAAGGTGAATCGTGATGGAAAAATCTTAGAACAGCCAGCAAGTGCAGCAGTTGCAGGTGTCATTGCTAAAACTGATTTTACACACGGTTTTTGGCATTCACCTTCAAACAAAGTGATCAATGGCATTGTTGGTATTGCACGCCCCATTGATTTTTCCATTGGGGACAGATCCAGCCGTGCCAACCTTCTTAATGAACAAAACATCACAACAATTATCCGCGAAAATGGTTATCGTCTTTGGGGTAATCGCACCCTTTCAAGCGATACAAAATTTGCTTTCTTATCGGTGGTGAGAACCGCAGATATGATCAATGACGCCATTTTGCGCGGGCATCTATGGGCTGTCGACCGCAATATCAAAAAAACCTACATGAGTGACGTGAGTGAAAGCGTCAATGCCTATTTGCGTGATTTAAAAGCACAAGGCGCCATCCTTGGTGGGCGTTGTACGCCCGATCCAGAGTTGAATACAGCAAGCGCTATTGAAGGCGGCAGAGTCTATTTCAATGTCGAATTCACACCAACAACACCAGCAGAACACATCACATTCCGTTCACGCATTGTGAATGATTATTTAGAGGAGATCTTTTAATGGCTATCCCCGTTTTACCAAGAGTTTTGAAATATTTTAACATTTTTGTCGACGGTATTCCCTATCAAGCAAAATGTGAAAGCGTAACATTACCGAATTTGAACTTGGTTGTTGAAAGCTATCGTGGAGGAGGCATGGATAGCTCCATTGAGGTTGATCTTGGTCTTGAAACCCTCACGCTTAGCATGACCATTTCTGATTGCTCTCCAGAATTAATGACACTGTTGGGACGCACTGATGTCGACATTTCATTGCGCAGTTCAATGCAAGCACAAGGCACACCTGCAGAAGGTATTGTCATTACCATGAGAGGACTATGCAAAAGCTTTGAAATGGCAGAATGGCAACCGGGAAGCAAAGCAACATCCACAGCTACCTTCACATTGCAGTATTTCAAATATGTTCAAAAGGATGTTGAAATTGTTGAGATAGATGTCCTTAACTTGGTGAGAAAATTCAATGGTATCAATCAATTAGCAGACCATAGAGTAAATATAGGATTATAAAAATGACAGTACAAACAAGCATTACACATAAATTACTTGTACCGGTTACCTTTGAAGGAAAAGAAC